>NZ_VMLO01000031.1:0-15934 GCF_013276735.1 Streptococcus sp. 1559 | reverse complement strand
GCTTGATTACGACTAAATAATTTAAAAAAATAAAAGGAAAGGAAAACTTTTCTAAAATGTTTATCTACCCCACAGGACTCGTCCTTGTGGGGATTTTTTTGTTAAAAAGAGTAAGAAACATTGACTTTTTTAAAGAAAGATGTCATAATCAAGTTAATTCAAAAAAATATTATGGAGCGAGTAGGAGGAATTTGGGATGTTAAAAAATACAAAACAACCTCAATACTTTAAGTCTTTTTTACTTGGTATGACAGCAATTGTATTGCCTGTTTTTAGCTTTAACCAGAACATTTCGAAAGTAAAAGCTGATACAGTCCCAGACTGGAAGAAAGTCAAAAGTGATTACAAGAAATCAACGATGGGCATTCAGAAAGAGGTAATGAAATTTGGATACCGAGAATAAAGATTTGATTGAAGTCAATAATATTGTTGATGAAGTCGAGCGCTTACCACATGAACAGCGTCAAGTAGTTTTACAGAAGTTGGAAATCTATCAAGGTGACCTACCTCATCCAGATATTCTCAAAGGATATAAAGAGCTATATCCGGATGCTGCTCAAAAGATTATTGATAATGGTATTGCAGAAAGCCAACATCGTAGAGAGATGGAAGATAAATACTTATCAGGGAATATTGCTTCTCATAAATTGGGACAGTTATTTGGCTTTTTAATCGCCCTCGTTGTTATTATTGGTGGAATTTACTTAATAGCAACAGATAAACAAATTGCAGGTAGTGTCTTAACTGGAACTACTGCATTAGGGCTAATTGGTTTGTTTACAGGGAATAATCAAAATAAAAACAAAGACAAAGAATAATTTTTCACCGCAGGCTCAGGCTTGCGGTTTTTTTATTTTTCAAAAACACACATTTTGAACGATTAGAAAGCAAAATCACAATCCTATTGTTCAAAAAAGCGTTTACATGAAGAATATGGAGAGGAAATCGTGGTGTATTATTGTCAAAAACGGTGTTTTGTTAAAAATAAAAAACAGTGACCGAAATCACTGCTTTTTAAGTTCCTGGGCGTATGTTATCATGCTGATAGCGTGTTTTAGACGCATATTCATAATATCCGATACACCATTTTTATACTTGTCCACGGCCTGAATAGACATGCCACAGTTTTTGCTAATAGCATAGGCTGTGGCGTTGTCTAAAAGCCAGCGGATAGCTTCAATATCTACTGACATATATTACCTCGTAAAATACCAAACTGCAAATAGGAGTAGAAGAAGTCCAATAATAAATTCAACTTTTTCACGCTTGGTGGTTTTTCTAACTTTAAGATTTACTTTCATTGTTTTTCCTGTTATAATTTAAGTACACCCCCGAAGGGGTGGATAGTGATTTTTCACTATCCAAATTCGATGTGCCATTCAAAGCTGATTATAAATAAGTTTATTTTGACTACTAGCTTATTTGTTTTTGCTTTGAGTGGTTTCTTTTTGAACTTAAACATTTCATGTTCCTTTCTACTAGTTTCCTTGTCTAAGGTTTCCTCCTTAACCTTATGTATCCATTATACAACTTTGGTTGCATAATGTCAATAGTTTTGATGGAGTTTTTTTATTTTATTTTTAAAAGACTGTGAGTAATCACGGTTTTCTATTTATAAACTATTAGAATTAAATTGCAACCTTCTCAACTATACGGGCAAAGATGATTGTAAAAATGAATACGAAGATGAATACGATTTAAAAAAACGATGGAAATTAGTGTAAATGATTTTAACGAAAAATAAGTAAAAACTCAACTATTTTGATATGCGCTTTATTTCAAGTCTAGGGGGTAAATTCCCTAGTATAGCGGTATTTGTGGCTTGATTTATAGCCGATTTATAAAATTTGTGGACTTTTTAGGAACTTTTTAATTTTTCAATGGCTTTTTCATAAAATGAAGTAGCGTTTTTCTTGTTGTCTTTGGACAAGTGGCTATATGTATCCATGGTTATTGATATTTGAGAATGCCCTAGCCTTGTTTGTATTTCTTTGTAAGGCAGTCCAGCATTGAGCAAGATACTAGCGTGAGTATGGCGGAAGGCGTGGAATGTTAAACGAGGGCAGTCAGAAAGTTTTAAATGTTTCTCAAGTCTTGACCTAAGCGCCCTAGCGTCTCTATATTCGTCAAAGGAATTAGAAAATACTTTTTTATAAGTCAAGCCTATTTCTCTACCAACTTGCGCTTGTCTATTTTTGTAAAGCCGCAGCATGAGCACCGTCTTATTATCCAAGTCAATTACCCTAATACTTGATTTAGTTTTAGGGGTAGTGATTTCTTTTTCACAGTTTAGAGTCTTATTTACGTCTAGTGTACCGTTTTGTAAGTCAATATCAGACCATTTGAGGGCTAAACATTCACGAATGCGCAAACCAGTCGCTAAAAGCGTCTTATATAGCACCGTATCGTAGAAATTTTTGTAAGTGTTTGGCAGCTGCTCCATATAATTTAAGAATTTTTTTAAGTTATCATCATCCAGATATTTGAGTTTTTGCCCTTCTTTTGCCTTACGACGTGGGACGATAATATCACGGGCAGGATTAAAAGGGATAACTTGCAAGGATACGGCGTATTTTAGTATGCGTTTATTTAGCGAGTTAAGTTGCGGATATTCTTGGTAGCCTTTTCCTAGTTGATTGTACTCTTTTGCCCATTGATTAACTTGCTTTTGAATAACTGGGGGTGTTAGCTTATCTAGTTTGTAGTCTCCAAAGGCTGGAAGTAGATAGTTGTTTAGTCTACTCTTGATTATTGTAAGGGTTGCCTTTTTGACCGTATGGCAGTATGTTTCCAGCCAATTCTCCACCAGTTCGGCATAGGTATTGATTTGAACCGCTTTAAATACTGTAGAGCCGTTTTTTTCAAAGTCTATTTGAGCCTGTAGCGCTTTGTTTCTAAGTTCTCTCTTGGTTCGCCCTGATATAGTCGTCTTGACTTTCTTACCCGTTACGGTATCGATGCCAAGGTAGACGCTAGAGCGATAGACTATTGAGCCGTCTTTTTTAGTATATTCTGTTATTTTCATGGTTTTACTCCTTTTTCCATCAGCAGGCAAGCAAATTAGAAAAGGTTTTGAAGTTTTACCATGCGAGGAGTCACGACAATGCCCCTATTTTCGATTTTAAGCAGTTAGACGGTAAATTGTGCCAGAATAAGAAACAAGGCGGATATGGTGCTTATTATTCGCTTTTTTCTTGGTTTGTAAAATGATATTCATCTTTTTCATCTAATAGAAAGGGATATATCTGGTTTACTCCAAAAGTTTCATCAGAAGAGACTAGCAAGTTAAATATTAGGACTAGATTTCTATCCTTGATTTTCATCTCTTCATCTGATACAAATTGGACAAATCGTTTAAAGCGATTTTCTTGTTTTTTGAAAAGGAGTTTATCAAACTCTTCTAAAGTTGGGAGTTTTTGATGTAATTCTTGAAGTTTCTCCCACTCTTCTTCCTGATTTAATAAATAAGCAAGAGATACACCAAAGTAATCAGCTAGTTGAATAGCATTTTTGAGGGTAATTTGGCTTTCTCCATTTTCCCACCGAGATATAGTTTTTTCATTTATTTTTAAAAAGTTGGCTATTTCTTTCTGAGACTTCTTTTTTTCTTTTCTTAATTCTTTCAATCTATTCATTATTCATAACACCTTTCGTTGCTAATTATAACATTTATTTTAAAAAAAAGACAAAAATGTCTGTAAAAAAATAAAAAAATGCTTGACACAGACAAAAGTGTCTAATATTATAAAACGTGTAAAGGACAAAAATGTCCGTTCTCTCCAACCTTTCACACTTTCAATCTATTTATGGAGGGATATTTTTAGAGAGGAGGAAACCTATGGGGAAATTAAGAGGTTATCGAGTTATGTTAGGACTGACTCAGCAACAAATGGCGGATAAGCTAAAAATTTCTTTGCAGTCATACAACAACAAAGAATTAGGTAAAACGCCATTCAATGACAAAGAACGCCTAACAATCAAGTCAATGGTTGCAGAAATCAAACCAGACATAACAATAGACGAACTATTTTATAGTTAGAAAGGAGCGACACAATCGCAATACTATATTACATCTACAAGATACTCCACTGGTGCTTTACCACTGGGGATTGACAACAAAAAAGTCACTTGCTGAACGTTTGGCGACAGAAGCAAGCGACTGGATCAAGAGTATAGATATTTTTCTATACCTTGATTATAGCATAGAAAGACAAGGTAAACAATGGGAAAGAAACATCAAGTAGTAAAATTTAAAGATATTGCTGAAAAATTACCTGAATTAGAGGGCAAAAACCTAGAAGAAATCGCTGGAGTATTAGGTTATCGCAACTTGGAGAGTTGCAGGGTTAACCTTTACAATCTGAGACAAAACAAGCGTCTAGGATTTGAAGTAGAAAAAGGGGTGTACTCCAAGTTTGAACTCTTGGACGGTACGGTAAAAGAGGAATTGGAAGACAAAGAACTGTCTGAACGTGGTCATTTTTTACAGTCGCTAGACTACTACAAAGTAGCAAAAAACGCCTTTGAAATAGTAGAAGATAAAACAGTAAAAGCAGAAACACGACAAAAAGCAGAGCGTGACATATTGGACGCGATGAAACACATCCCTAAAAAGCACCGCGCTATAATTTACGACATGATGGAGGGCTAACAGATGGAACAATACACAAAAAGAGCAAGCGCCTTGATTATAACTTTTAATCGTGGGGTTATATCTCAAGATGAATTTATCGAAGAATTTACAAAACTAAGAGAAAAGGTAGTAAAAGCAGTAAGTGAGGCAAAGAATGACAAATTATGATAGAGCCAAGCGATTTTACAGCCGTGCAACTTACGCCCTAAGCGATTTTCTCCATGGGCGGATAGATGAACAAGAATTTAGAAAACAATGGCAACGGCTAGCAGATAAAGCCGTAAACGAAATGAAGAAAAACTAAGAAAACCGAAGAGCAGGCAAGCAAATTAGAAAAGGTTTTGAAAAGCATAGAGCGCCAACTCTTTAAACTGGTACTTTCTCACGCTTTCAACTTGGCGAGTCTAAGCGTGAGGATATCCTGGATAGTAAAAGACAAAAAAAGGAAACAAACATGACAAAAGAAGAAATTAAAAATATTTTAGATGAACTAGATGATTTAACATCAGGACTTAACACCGCTGAAAATGCTTTAGAGGCTACTTCTCATTTTTTTAGTAAAAACATGAGCAACCAAGAGAAGGCCTTAATTTTAGCCTTGGAATATAACACGCAAAGCGCCATTTTTAACCTTGCTTATGATTGTCTTATCAATGCAAAGGAAAATCTAGTTAATACTATCAGAATGTACCGCAAAGAATTGGAGGAAAAACATGAATGAACTAGATATAAGCAACACACAGGCTGCTGTCTTAATCGTGGTATTGATTGGCTTACTGCTTTATTTAAACCACCGAGACCGCAAAAAAAGCGCCCAAATAGAGCGAGAAAACCAACAGAGGATAGAAACACCTAGCGAGGATTTAAATCCTGATTATGGGCGATATATCCAGCTTGCAGGGGTAAGAGTTTACGGAGGGATGAAATGAGTTACATAGTGAAGATATACCTTGATAGTGAAAAAATACCAGATGAACCTTATTTTACAAAAGATATTTTTCTAGCTACGTGTATGGACAATGCAACAAAGTTAGCTGTAACTAGGGGCTTGTTGACAAAACAAGCGTTGGATTTAGAAACTAAGACAGCTATCTTGAAAACCCTTGATACAATCATAGAGACTCAAAAAGCTATTTTGCAAGGGGTAGCGAGCGGACAAATAACCTTTGTAAATAAAAGTTAAGGAGGTGGGCGGATATGTTTAGCCTAAGCCGAGAAAGTGAGCATGATTTGACGCATGGCATTCTGGAGGTAGTCGAAAGATACCTGGAAGCACATGAGAAAGCACCGCAGAGACTGACTAAGTTGATAAATAGAATTGAACTCAAAGAGGAATTGAAAATTAGTGACAACACGCTAAATAAGTGGGAAAGTCAGGGGTTAAGACGCTATCAACCGCCAGACGATGGTTCAAGAATGATTTACTATTTAGTGACCGACATCTGGAAGTTTCTGGGGGTGGATGAATGAGAGTGCTTGAGTTAATTCTATCCGCTGAAAAATTACCTTTGTTTGGCTTTCTCAAGTCTAGCCCAACCCAAGTTTGGAAGAATGGCAATCACTATAAATTTATCTATTTTGAGCCAATAGGCGAGGGTTTGACGGCTTTTCACTACAAAGGCTTGTATGTGGCAGTTAAAGACGAAAGCGAAGAAGTAAAGGGCTGGGAATTGGCCAGAGATTTAGAAATAGGTTTGGCTAGTCCTGACTTGCTGACGATTCTGAAAGAATTAGAGGTAAACAAATTGACAGAGCAACGGCAGGGGCTTGGAGTGGAGTTAAAGGGTTGGATTTTTGACCTGATTTGTAACGGGATTTATACCAGATATGAGACTTCGCTTTTTGTCCGCTTGTTATTTGTCAATGGCTACAGCTTTAGTCAACTGGTGGACTTGTTTTCTGCAATCGTTAAACGCAAAGACCTAGCAAGCTATTTCCTAGAAGTAGCAAGGATATTTTATAAGGAGGTGGCTTTTGAATAGCAATGACATTGTAAATAAAATCATTGAAGAAGATCAGCAACAAGCACCGCCTGAAGTGGTGGACTTGACTCAAGCAAGGGAGACCGATGAGAAACACAATAGCCTGAACTTGGCAAAAAGAGCAAGAGGCGACGGCTTTGCAGTCAACTTGGCCAATCTCAAGAAGATTTTGAACGGAGATAGCAAGCTAAAAGGGGCTATACAATACAACGTCTTTACTTATGAAATTGACGTGACTAGACCAATGAAGCTAAACGGTAGAACCCTGAGCGGTGCAATCGATGACCTGATTATCAGAGAGATTAGGGCTTATATTGCTACCAAGTACAAGCTTGACTATAAAAAGCATGACATAGCGGATATTTTGGAAGTGGTGGCTGGAGAACACAGCTATAACCCCTTAAAAGACTATCTGGAATCTTGCGAAAGTGAGTATAAAGAGTTAGTGAATCAGCGCGATCCCTTTGATATTTTAAGGCATTATCTCAATATCAAGGATGATGAATATAACCGTATTATCATGGATTTGTTTTTCCGTGGAGCGGTTGCCAAGGTGTTTGACTCCACCGTTAAGTTTGACTTTGTGCTGGACTTGACTGGACGGCAGGGAGTAGGAAAAACCCAATTTTTTGAGGGGCTTTTCACTCACAAGTATTTTACCACCATTGAGACCTTCACAGACAAAGATGACAAGGCTAGAATGGTCAGAAACTGGTGTGTATTTGATGATGAGATGGTGGCCAGCAAAAAGGCTAGTTTTTCAGAATTGAAGAAATTCATCACAGAAACCAAGCTAGAGTTTAGACCGCCTTACGCCTCCAGTGATAGGCGACTGCCTAAGAGTTTTATTATCGTGAGGGCGACCAATGACCATGATTATTTGAACGACCTGACAGGAGAAAGGCGCTTTTTAGTTGCGGAAGTCCACAAGGACACCGCCTATAAGGGCAGGAAGTGGACAGAGAAAGACCGTAGAGCCTTTTGGGGTGCTATGGTGATGGCTTGGAGAGCTAACCAAGTCTTGAACCTGACAGACGAGCAAGAAAAGCTAGTAAATGAGGTTAGAAGCCGTTACAAGTTTGTAGATGAAACCCTTGAGGATTTGGAGCGCTATTTAGGCACTCCTTACCCAAAAAGAATGTATCAGTTCCCCCCGACAGATAGAACAAGATATTATTACATTTACGACATGATAAATCATGGCTATCATATGGGCGCAAACGGTGTAGAAATTACCCTAGATATTGAAAAGTATGGGGAACTAGTGGAACGTGACAAGATGGCTATTAATTTATTTTTCACAGAGGTATATCCGGATAAGATACCGAACGTAAAGGATAAAAACAAGATTAAAAAAATCATGCAAAGTAAAGAGGATTGGGAAGCAAGGGAGTCCTTGCGATTTGGCAAAAGTATCAAACGCGGATTTGCTAAAATAAAAAAATAAAGTGTAGACAGTGTAGCCAAAAGATAAAAAAACGGCTACGCTGAAAACCCTTGATACTGTAAGGGTTTCAAAGAGGTGTAGACAAGACAAAAAAAAACGGCTACACCCCTAAACCCTTGATATTACTGAATTTTTAATATAAATGTAGCCAAAATATATATTTTATAAAAGTATATATAATTAAATACCTAATACGTTATTTATATATTTTTTTTGAGATGAAACGGCTACACGGCTACACAAGGCGAAAACCCTTGGGGCTGTAAGGCGGAATGCGTAGCCGCTAGATATTCAAAAATGGCTACACTTTTGGAAAGTGGGGGAAAATGGAACAATTACATAAAGGTTGGATTTATTTCCTAAACCGTGGTATAATTAAAAGTATAAAGTTACCAGAATATGGTGACATTAGATTGAAAATTGTAGATGGTGTTGTGACCATGGTAGAAACCAAAACACAACAAAAATTTTAGACACTGACTTGAAAACAAGAGGTAGGACATAAGACGTAAAATGCGTTTTTTGTTCTACCTTTTTGCTTAGAATGAGAGGAAATAAAAAATATGGTTATGAGACTTGAAGGACAAACAAAAAAGGAATACATGCAAGCTAGAGAAGCGTTTATGAATGCAGTGAAAACTAATGCTCCACAAGAGCAGCAAACAAAACTTTATAGTAATATGTTAGACGCACTACAAGAGCATATGATTGAAGAAGCTAAAACTGCATCATATTCAGGAGATGGCTTTACATCACAACCTAATACTTTAAAGGGCAATGAAATGGTATTCTTCAATGAATTTGATAAGAATATCCCTAAAGGGGTGGAAAAACTTCTCCCAGAGGAGACGATTGACAGAATTTTTGAAGATATAAAATCAGAACATCCCTTGCTTGAAAAAATCGGGCTGAAGAATCTAGGAATCCGACTAAACTTTTTAACCTCAGAGCGTAGTGGCGGAGCAGTTTGGGGGAAGGTTTTTGGAGAAATCAAAGGGCAATTAAAAGCTAGTTTTGGAAGTAAACAAGATATCCAGCATAAGTTAACGACTTTCATCGTGATCCCGAAAGATTTTAAAGAACTTGGACCGATTTGGATCGAAAATTTTGTAAGAACTCAATTAACAGAAGCTTTTGCAGTAGCATTGGAAGAAGCGTTTTTAAACGGCGATGGTGATAATAAACCTCTAGGGCTAACAAGAAAATTGACGGGAGTAGCCCAAGATTCAAATATTACTTACCCTAAAAAAGAAAAACAAGCTTTAAAACTAACTTTTGAAAATCCTAAAGAAACTGTAAACCAGGTATCAGAGATTTTTAAATTTCATTCTGTAAAAGCTGATGGAGTTAGTTTTGTCGATACAACTAATAAGATTGTCCTTGTCGTGAATCCCTCAGAAATCTGGGAAATCGAGAAGAAACTAATTAACTTTACAGATAGCGCAACTTACAACAAGGCGGTACCTCTAAATTTACAAATCGTTCCTTCAATCTCTCAAGAAAAAGGGAAGGCGACTTCTTTCATTCAAGGGCGCTATGATGCGGTTTTAGGTGGAGGAATTAACTTACAACGCTATCAAGATACACTAGCGCTTGAAGATATGGACCTCTATATAGCTAAACAATTTGCTTATGGCAAGGCCCATGATGAAAAGTCCGCTGCTATCTGGGAGTTTGATTTCTCAAAAAATCAAGCGCCAGGTATTGGAGGTTAATCGATGAATAGCACTGAAGTTATTAATCTCTTCCTTTTGTATCAAGACTATAATCTAGTTTATGTCAATCCATTTCATGAACTCATGAAGAATCTTTTTCATAAAATGAATGAACCAGAAGCTGCAGAATTCTTTAGTAAGCAAGAGGAAGTTAAAAAAGAAATACTGAACGAAATTGAAGAGTATAAACAAGACTACACTTTGATTTTAAGTGATATATTTCTGACAACACGTCAAAAAGAAAATCAGTTAGAAAATAAATTTAAACAGCGAGAAAGAGCCATCAGGGAAAAGTCATTAGTATATTTTAAAGACTGGAAGGAGTTTTCTCAGAACAAAATTTCACCTTTAATTACTGAGATGCTATCAATACTACATGAAGAAAATAGTCTTTATCGTTCTAATATCTTTGAGTTTTTAGAAAAGCTAAAAAGCTTTTATACTATCGAATCTCACGAAGTAACTACTGATGGATTTTTGAGAAGTAAACTCTTAGAGGAATATCAATTCAAGAATGTTGATAAGAAGTTTAAAGATAAATATTACTATATCAACAAAGGACAACAACAATACTATGAACAGGCCATTGTTGAAGAGTTGGAACATTACAATCTTTCTACTGACATGGTTTTGTGGAATGATTTGCTTCTAGAGGAGTTAGTACAAGACGGTAAAATCACGGGACATAGTATTGAAGAATTTACAGAATATATCTCTGGAGTGGTAGATGATTTTATAGATCGAAAAGAGCAAGAACTTATTAAACAAAGGGGAGTTTTTAATGACTTACCAGAGAAAAAGAGAAATATTATTTCTAGATTCTTTGGGCAATAAACAAAATGAAGATAGGCGCAAACCTATCTTTTTTTGTAGAATATTGAATTAGACATAACGAGTCAAACGCTAATTCATTTAGGGGATTACTGCATATCCTTATTGTATCAGGCTTTTAGGCGATTGTCTGAATTAGACAGAATGTAAGATATGACTAATTCATAACTAAAATTATAGTATGAATTCCCTGTTTTAAAGTAATGATGAACTCATATAACAGTATCTTATAAAACGCTTGATAGAGTAAGGGACTAGCTTGGCGAGTAAATTCAATAGAATGTGTAAAACAATGAATTGGTAATTAAAATTATAGAAAGAATATGTAAAGAAACTGACTCAAAAGACAAGATTAGACACAGGAAATAAAAAAGAAGTTTTTAAAGATATTGTGTAATTTTTAAATTTTCTTAAACACCCCCCGGTCAAAAAAATCGGAAATTTTCAAAGATGTCGGTAAGCGGTCTGCACTCGACTGTCCAAATTTTTAATAAAAAATTAAAGGGGGTGGGGGGGAAGTCTGAAAAACTTACTGAAAAAGAGAAAATAGCAACTTTTTATGTTATACTTGTACCAGGTAGAGAGAAACAAAAAAAAAGCACGTTTGACCGTGCTAGTTTCTTGCCTGCTGAACTCATCGATTTATTGCCCTTTTGTAGGGCTTTTTTTGTGGACTTTTTAAGAATTTTTAAGACCTTTTAATGATATTTAATCAAATGTGATTTTTCAAAAAATCAGTAATATCAAGGGGTTAGGCGCTATATTGAGGTGTGAAATGATGCCTAAGTCAAATTATTTACAAGTGATGATAACTATTTGTAAACGTTTTTCACTTATGGTATAATAAGCATTGTATTTATTGTATATGAATCTGGAGAAAAAATCAAAGATATTTTTGAAGGATAATATGAGAATAAGGGAGAATATATGACCTTAGAATGGGAAGAATTTCTAGATCCTTACATTCAAGCTGTTGGTGAGTTAAAGATTAAACTTCGTGGCATTCGTAAGCAATATCGTAAGCAAAATAAGCATTCTCCGATTGAATTTGTGACCGGTCGAGTCAAGCCAATTGAGAGTATAAAAGAAAAAATGGCCCGTCGTGGTATTACTTATGCGACCTTGGAGCACGATTTGCAGGATATTGCTGGTTTGCGTGTGATGGTCCAGTTTGTAGATGACGTTAAGGAAGTAGTGGAGATTTTGCACAAGCGTCAGGACATGCGAATCATACAGGAGCGAGATTACATTACTCATCGAAAAGCATCAGGCTATCGTTCCTATCATTTGGTAGTAGAATATATGGTTGATACCATCAATGGAGCCAAGACTATTTTGGCAGAAATTCAAATACGTACCTTGGCCATGAATTTCTGGGCAACGATAGAACATTCTCTCAACTACAAGTACCAAGGGGATTTCCCAGAGGAGATTAAGAAGCGACTGGAAATTACAGCTAGAATCGCCCATCAGTTGGATGAAGAAATGGGTGAAATTCGTGATGATATCCAAGAAGCCCAGGCACTTTTTGATCCTTTGAGTAGAAAATTAAATGACGGTGTAGGAAACAGTGACGATACAGATGAAGAATACAGGTAAACGAATTGACCTGATAGCCAATAGAAAACCGCAGAGTCAAAGGGTTTTGTATGAATTGCGAGATCGTTTGAAAAGAAATCAGTTTATACTCAATGATAGCAGTCCGGACATTGTCATTTCCATTGGTGGAGATGGCATGCTCTTATCGGCCTTTCATAAGTATGAAGACCAACTTGATAAGGTACGCTTTATCGGTCTTCATACAGGACATCTGGGCTTTTATACCGATTATCGTGATTTTGAGTTGGATAAGTTAATGACCAATTTGCAGCTAGATACCGGAGCAAGGGTTTCTTACCCTGTTCTAAATGTGAAGGTTTTTCTTGGAAATGGAGAGGTCAAGATTTTTCGTGCCCTCAATGAAGCCAGCATCCGCAGGTCTGATCGAACCATGGTGGCAGATATTGTCATCAATGGTGTTCCCTTTGAACGTTTTCGTGGAGACGGGCTAACAGTTTCAACACCGACTGGTAGTACGGCTTATAACAAGTCTCTTGGCGGTTCTGTTTTACACCCTACCATTGAAGCTTTGCAATTAACGGAAATTGCCAGCCTCAATAATCGTGTCTATCGAACGCTGGGCTCTTCCATTATCGTTCCTAAGAAGGATAAGATTGAACTCATTCCAACGAGAAATGATTACCATACCATTTCGGTTGACAATAGCGTTTATTCTTTCCGTAATATTGAGCGTATTGAGTATCAAATCGATCATCATAAGATTCACTTTGTCGCGACTCCTAGCCATACTAGTTTCTGGAACCGTGTTAAGGATGCCTTTATCGGCGAGGTGGACGAATGAGGTTTGAATTTATCGCAGATGAGCATGTCAAGGTTAAGACCTTCTTAAAAAAGCACGAGGTTTCTAAGGGGCTTCTGGCCAAGATTAAGTTTCGAGGTGGGGCTATTCTGGTCAATGACCAACCACAAAATGCAACCTATCTATTGGATCTTGGGGACCGCGTTACTATCGATATTCCCGCTGAGGAAGGCTTTGAAACCTTGGAAGCTATCGAGCGCCCACTGGATATTCTCTATGAGGATGACCACTTTCTAGTCTTGAATAAACCCTATGGAGTTGCCTCTATTCCTAGTGTTAACCACTCCAATACTATTGCCAATTTTATCAAGGGTTACTACGTCAAGCAAAATTACGAAAATCAGCAAGTTCACATTGTGACCAGGCTTGATAGGGATACTTCTGGCTCGATGCTCTTTGCCAAGCACGGCTATGCCCATGCACGATTGGACAAGCAGTTGCAGAAGAAGTCCATTGAAAAACGCTACTTTGCTTTGGTTAAAGGTGATGGACACTTGGAGTCAGAGGGGGAAATTATTGCCCCGATTGCGCGTGATGAAGACTCCATTATTACCAGACGGGTGGCTAAAGGTGGAAAATATGCCCATACTTCCTACAAGATTGTAGCTTCTTATGGAAATATCCACTTGGTCGACATTCGGCTGCACACTGGTCGAACCCACCAAATTCGAGTCCACTTTTCTCATATTGGTTTTCCTTTGTTGGGCGATGATTTGTACGGTGGTAGTCTGGACGACGGCATCCAACGTCAGGCCCTGCATTGCCATTACCTATCCTTTTATCATCCATTTTTAGAGCAAGATTTGCAGTTAGAAAGTCCCTTGCCGGATGATTTCAGCAACCTTATTACCCAGTTATCAACTAATACTCTATAAAAACTGTTTCAGAGTATAATTATTATCTTAAAGGAGAAAACTCATGGAAGTTTTTGAAAGTCTCAAAGCCAACCTTGTTGGTAAAAATGCTCGTATCGTTCTCCCTGAAGGGGAAGAGCCACGTATTCTTCAAGCGACTAAACGTTTGGTAAAAGAAACAGAAGTGATTCCTGTTTTGTTAGGAAATCCTGAAAAAATTAAAATTTATCTTGAAATTGAAGGGATCATGGATGGTTATGAAGTCATTGACCCTCAACATTATCCTCAATTTGAAGAAATGGTTGCTGCCTTGGTGGAGCGTCGCAAGGGCAAAATGTCTGAAGAAGATGCACGCAAGGTTTTGGTTGAAGATGTAAACTACTTTGGTGTTATGTTGGTTTACTTGGGCTTGGTTGATGGAATGGTGTCAGGTGCGATTCATTCAACTGCTTCAACAGTTCGTCCAGCCCTACAAATCATTAAAACTCGTCCAAATGTAACTCGTACTTCAGGTGCCTTCCTCATGGTTCGTGGCTCTGAACGTTACCTATTTGGAGACTGTGCTATCAACATCAATCCAGATGCAGAAGCTTTGGCTGAAATTGCCATCAACTCAGCAATCACAGCTAAGATGTTTGGAATCGAGCCTAAAATTGCTATGCTAAGCTATTCTACTAAAGGTTCAGGTTTTGGTGAAAGCGTTGATAAGGTCGTTGAAGCAACTAAAATTGCTCACGACTTGCGCCCTGACCTTGAAATCGATGGTGAGTTGCAATTTGATGCAGCCTTTGTTCCTGAAACTGCAGCTTTGAAAGCTCCTGGAAGTACGGTAGCTGGTCAAGCAAATGTCTTCATCTTCCCAGGTATCGAGGCAGGAAATATCGGATACAAGATGGCTGAACGTCTTGGTGGCTTTGCGGCAGTAGGTCCTGTTTTGCAAGGTTTGAACAAGCCTGTTAACGACCTCTCTCGTGGATGTAATGCAGATGATGTTTACAAGTTAACCCTTATCACAGCAGCTCAAGCAGTTCATCAATAGTGAAAACTATAAAGCGATATACTATGCTATACTGTAGTTATGAAACTATGTACGAAAAGCACTGCCATTAACTCCTGAGAACTAAATTACTGATTGGTGTCAAAAAGGACAACTTCCAAGCGATGATATCCTGTCTATATACGACCTATAGAAATCTGTAATATACATGTCCGTAAAACGATAAATTCCCTTTTTGATTTTAAATGAGTATGAAAAGAGAATTTTTTCATGAGAAAACGCATAATATTGAGTGTTTTGACACCTGCTATTATGCGTTTTTTATAATTTTTGCACCTTTCTTAGCCTTTGTTATCGACAAGTATTGTTTTCTAGCTTCTTGTTTTTAGAATGGCAATTTCCCAGCGAAAGCACCCAGTTTTTTCTTGGTAGTTTTATCGATTTGTTCAAGAGCAGAGTTGATGGCTTGAACGGTCATATCAGAAAGAGTTTCAAGGTCCTCTGGGTCAACGACAGCTGGATTAAAGTCAATGCTGACAACTTTCTTATCTCCAGTTAAGGTCGTTTGGACAAGGTCTTGAGCAGATTTGCCAACAAATTGCATGGCAGCAAGTTCGGCCTGGCTTTGTTCCATTTGTTTTTGAAGTTTTTGTGCTTGACGCATCATGTTTTGCATGTTCATCATAAGATTTCTAAAGTTCCTTTCATCTCAAGGGGATAATCCTTGTTGTTAACAAGTGCCTGATTTTCTCTCCTAATTGTTATTAGTAGCATAGCCATCAAGCCCAAGTATTGATTTTATTATACCATTTTTTTAAGACATAGTCTTTTATTGGTGAGAGTTATTTATATCAAGGAGTGATTAGAAATAAATTAAAATAATTATTTTTGTTAAGAGGGGCTCTATTCTAGTTTCATGGAAATGATTTTACTAAAGGTTTGTATGCTTTGTCTACAAACATGTTACCTCTATCTATTTTCGGATAAATAGTTGTCTATTATTATTTTTATGCTAATAGTAAAATCTAAATGGTAGCCTCCCGACTTTATCACTTA
>NZ_VMLO01000030.1:0-15213 GCF_013276735.1 Streptococcus sp. 1559 | reverse complement strand
CATATTACTATTATATAATACTTTTTTATTTTAGTTTAGTATAAAAATCTTAAGTAGCAAAGATTCTAAAATAACGGAATCCTTGCATTATTGCCCCAACTCTTCCTCGACCACTTCCAAAGCCCGTTCGATGACCACATGCATGTCGTAGTATTTATAATCTGCTAAACGACCACAGAAAATAACCTTGTCATTTGTTGCCGCTTCTTCCTGATATTTGGAAAATATAGCATTGTTTCTCTCATCATTGATTGGATAATAAGGCTCATCTCCACGTTTCCAATCAGCTGGGTATTCTCGAGTAATAACCGTTTTAGCTTGTGTACCATACTCAAAATGTTTATGCTCAATAATGCGAGTATAAGGAATTTCTCGCTCTGTGTAGTTCACTACAGCATTTCCTTGATAGTTTTCTTCATCAAAAACTTCATGCTCAAAACGAAGACTACGGTATTCTAACTCACCATGTTTATAATCAAAGTATTGGTCAATCATCCCTGTAAAGACAACTTTTTCAGCAGAAGCTTCTAATTCTTGACGATTGGCAAAAAAGTCAAGACCAAGTTCTACTTCCACATCCTTGAGCATATTTTCGATAATGACATTATACCCACCAATTGGAATTCCTTGGTAACGGTCATTGAAATAATTATTATCAAAGGTCAAACGAACTGGTAGACGTTTAATAATAAACGGTGGAAGGTCAGTAGCAGAACGTCCCCATTGCTTTTCAGTATATCCTTTAATCAATTTTTCATAAATATCTGGACCAATCAACTTGATAGCCTGTTCTTCCAAGTTTTTAGGTTCAACGTCCTTCATATGAGCCGTTTGATCAGCAATCTTATCTTTCACTTCTTGAGGAGTTTTTGTACCCCACATAGCATAGAAAGTATTCATATTGAAAGGTAGATTATAAAGGCTACCCTTGTAATTAGCTAGAGGCGAGTTGATATAATTGTTAAACTCAGCGAATTGATTGACATAGTCCCAAACTTTTTTATTAGAAGTATGAAAGATATGGGCACCATATTTATGAACATTAACCCCTTCTACATTCTCACAGTAGATATTTCCACCAATGTGGTCACGTTTATCAATAACTTTTACTTTTTTTCCACGCTTAGTCGCCTCATAAGCAAAAATTGCTCCCGACAAACCAGCACCAACGATTAGATAGTCGTACATAGTCTCTTCCTTATCACTTATCTTTACATCTCCTTAACTATAGTAAAAGAGAGGATCTTTATACTCTTCGAAAATCTCTTCAAAGCACGTCAGCGTCCATCTGCAACCTCAAAACAGTATTTTGAGCTGACTTCCCAGTTACTCTTTGATTTTTATTGAGTATTCGTTTCAATCTATTTTAGCACAAAACAAATCATTTCTCAGTTTTCGATAGCCGAGTGATTTAAAAAGACAAGCACCAAAACTGATGTTTGTCTTTAGGATTTTGCTTGAAAAGGCTATTTCTAACTATTTAACATGTTTTTCTGCTTCTTTTTGGGCTTTTTCGATTGCTTTTTTGCTTTCTTGCTCCCATTTACTTTTAGCTTCTTCAAACTGTTTGGTCGTCACAGTGTCTTTTTGCAGTTTCATGTACTTGTAGTTATTGCCATCACCCTTGATACCAACCAATGAATAGCCTCTTGTAAATGGCGTCACTTTGGTTACAGATGCTGTGCCACCACTTGACATAGCTGACATAATGAGAGAATTGTCAATCATCCAAGCCTGTGCTTCAGCGTATTTTTCATAACGCTTGGCTACATCTTTGTTTTCACTATCTGCATCTTTGAGCATCTTAGTGTAGGTATCCAGACCTAGACTAGTGATTTTTTCCTTATCTTCCTTGGCATCTAGTCCAAAAATCTTAAGGTAGAATCCATCCTCTGCATTGAAAGGATTGAGATAAGTTGATGGATCCTGATAGTCACCCACCCAACCATCAAAGTTCAAATCGTAGTCACGATCAGCTGCTGTCGGTGCTAAGAAGGCTACATTATTAAAATCATCTGTTGAAAGTTGCTGAACATCAATGACAATGTTATCAGCACCCAAAACTGACTCAAGGGTCTGCTTAACTGAGTTCATGCCTGTCACAGCATTTTTACTTGTCTGATCAACAGCCACATCCAAGTGAATAGGGAAAGTCACACCTTGACTTGCCAATTCTTTTTTAGCTTCCACAAATTTTGCTTGGGCTTTTTCTTTGTTGAAATAGGCATCCTGAGCATCTGCCAAGTTAATACCTGACCATTCTGTTCCGTAGTTGACCAATTTAGAAGCGACTACTTCTCCAAAGGTCTTGTCTCCAACTTGGACAAATGTAGGAGGTACTAGGGTGTTACGAAGAGTCTTGCTAGCTGCTTCTTCCCCATTTGACTGAGCAGAATAGGCTGTGCGGTCCAAGGCAAAGTTCACCGCTTGGCGGAAGTTCTTGTTCAAAACAGCTGTCTCAGTTGACTTCTTCTGCTCATCTGTCGTTTTAGCAGTGTGATTGTAGGCCTTACGGTTAACGTTGAAATTGAAATACCAAGAAGTCTTGTCCTGCAAGCTATAGACGATATTATCCTTATATTTCTCCTTGGTCTTAGCCAAGTTAGAACTATTTGGATAAACCCCAGCGATAGAATAAGCTCCACTTTCAAAGTTACGGATGGTCAATTCTTGGTCTGAACCATCAAAATAGGCCAATTTCACATGTTCAATTGATACTTTGTCATGATCATAGTAATGCGGATTTTTCGCATACTCGATCGATGATTTTGATGTGAAATCTTTTAACAAATAAGGTCCGCTGTAGAGAATACTATCTGGAGATAGGGTACCAAAATCTTTCCCTTTTGAGTTTAAAAACTCTTCGTTTACTGGGAAAAGAATACTGTTGGTTGTTTTTGAGTTCCAGTAAGGTTCTGGCCGTGACAAAGTATACTCAACAGTCTGGTCGTCAATGGCCTTCACCCCAACCTTAGAAAAGTCAGAATTCGCTCCTGTAATATAATCATTCAAGCCCTTAATCGAGTTTTGAATCAAGTCAATGGCCTGTGATTTATTATCCACTGCGTACTTGATACCTGTCACAAAATCTTGTGCCTTAACTGGGGCGTACTCTTCACCGTCAGCCGTGAACCATTTGGCACTTTTCTCAATTTGTAAGTATAAGTCAGACCGCCGCTTGAAACAGACCAGTCCTCTGCTAAAGACGGAACTAGATTTCCGTAATTGTCATTTTCAAGCAAACCATCAACTAGGTTGGTAATGATGGCTGTATTATCAGCGTAGTAGTCTAACAAGTAGTTAAATGCAGTTGGATTTCCACTAAAGGTTGATGAGTAAGTTTTTGTATCTGAACCTGATTGTCCGCAAGCAGCTAAAAGCAAGGCAAATGCAAAAGTCAGGCCTGCACTAAGGACACTCTTTTTTGTATTCATCTCCCTTCTACTTTATGTTAGTTTTTGTAACATAGGTTTGTTTTACCAAAATAGTGGAAATTTGTAAAGTTAATTGAATTTCGAGAATGAAAGTTTATAAACCTTGGTTATAAAAAACAAAGGATTTCTGCCTTTTCATACAGCCTTCCCTTGTTTTTATGCGATTTCAATTTTAAATTTTTCTGTAAAAAATATTTATAGTAATTCCACACAGAAAGCATCCCATGGAGCTAAGATTTGTTTTTCAAAGACTTCTTGAGCTAGGGTGTTTTCAATCAAGACAGATTTGACATTTCCTTCTACTACAAAGACTTGCTCTTCATTGGACAAGTTAGCCACAACTAGGAAACGACGGTCGCCATCTTTACGGATATAGGCGAAGACCTTATCAGCCGTATCAAGCAATTCAAAGTCAGCTCGAATCAGCCAGCTGTTCTCCTTACGGATTTGGACCAAGTTCTGATAAGTATAGAAAATAGAATCTGGATTTGCCAGCGCTTCTTGAACGTTGATTGCTTGATAGTTTGGATTCACTGCCAACCAAGGTTGACCTGTTGAGAAACCAGCGTTTTTGCTCTCGTCCCATTGCATAGGGGTACGGGCATTGTCACGTCCAATGACACGTATACTGTCCATGATTTCTTCCAGCGAAACACCTTTTTCAAGAGCTTCACGCGCATAATTGAGGGATTCAATATCTTCTACTTGATCCAGCGTTTCAAACGGATAGTTGGTCATCCCAATCTCCTCACCTTGGTAGATATAAGGAGTTCCTCTCATAATATGAAGCAAGATTGCAAAGGCTTTGGCAGATTTTTCGCGGTATTCTTGGTCATTTCCCCAGATTGAGACAATACGAGGGAGGTCATGGTTGTTCCAGAAGAGGGAATTCCAGCCGTCCTCAACTCCTAACTCTGTCTGCCATTTGTTGAAGATTTCTTTTAACTTAGCGATATTCAGCTCTTTTTGATAGTGCCATTTAGGCTGACCTTCCTGATACTGAAGACCGATATGTTCAAAATGGAAGACCATAGACAATTCTTGCCCCTTTGGGTCAGAGTAGAGCTTGGCAATCTCTGGCGTTGCTCCCCAGGTTTCCCCTACTGTCAAGAGATTCTTAGCTCCAAAGGTGGCCTGATTCATTTCCTTGAGATAGGGGTGAAGCATAGGACCATTATTGACTACCTTCTCGTCAGGAATTTTGCCAATCATGTCAATAACATCCATACGGAAACCACCAATACCTTTATCAATCCAGAAGTCCATCATATCATAAATTTTCTGGCGAAGTTTTTCATTTTCCCAGTTGAGATCCGGCTGTTTCTTACTGAAAAAGTGGAGATAGTATTGACCTGACTTTTCATCGTATTCCCAAGCAGACCCACTAAAGATAGAATCTAGGTCATTGGGTTCATCGCGCCAGATATAGTAGTCTCGCTCAGGGCTATTAGGATTTTCACAGGCCTCTACAAACCAAGCATGTTCATCCGAGGTATGATTGACCACCAAGTCCATGATGATACGAATATCACGCTTCTTAGCTTCCGCAATCAGTTGATCCATATCCTCCATGGTTCCAAAAATCGTTGCAATCGCTTGATAATCAGCAATATCGTAGCCATTATCATCCATAGGGCTGTCATAAACGGGAGAAAGCCAAATCGCTGTAATCCCTAGCTTGGCTAGATAGTCTAACTTACTGGTAATTCCTGGCAAATCGCCAATTCCATCTCCGTTGCTGTCCATGAAACTCTTTGGATAAACTTGATAAACTACGGCATTGTGCCACCATTTTTCTTGCATCTTCTTACCTCATTATTTTAATAATCTATAGTCTATGATAGCGCTTTTCAGATTTTTATGCAAGCGTTCGCCTAATCTTTTTGATTCCTTTTTTAACTCCGTAGTTTCCTAACTTCCAATTTTTTATTATAATAGAGGTCAGAGGTAAAAAATGAAAAAACAAGCTTTTAGTTCTGAACGATATTTGAATTTACAACGCGACCATATTTTGGAACGCATTAACCAATTTGACGGCAAACTCTACTTAGAATTTGGCGGTAAAATGTTAGAAGATTTCCACGCTGCTCGTGTCCTTCCTGGTTATGAACCTGACAACAAAATCAAGCTCTTGCAAGAATTGAAAGAGCAGGTTGAGGTTGTGATTGCCATTAATGCTAGCAACATTGAACATTCCAAAGCACGTGGCGACTTAGGCATTTCTTATGACCAAGAAGTTCTTCGTTTGATTGACAAATTCAATGAATTAGGGATTTTTGTCGGCTCCGTTGTCATTACACAATACGCTGGCCAACCCGCTGCAGATGCCTTCCGCAACCAACTTGAGAAAAACGGAATTGATTCTTATCTTCATTATCCAATCAAAGGATATCCGACGGATATGGATCACATCATTTCCCCAGAAGGCATGGGCAAAAACGACTACATCAAAACCAGTCGCAACTTGATTGTCGTAACCGCTCCTGGACCCGGTTCTGGAAAATTGGCAACGTGTATGTCCAATATGTACCACGACCAAATCAATGGCATCAAGTCTGGCTACGCTAAATTTGAAACCTTCCCTGTTTGGAATCTTCCCCTTCATCACCCAGTTAACTTGGCTTATGAAGCTGCCACAGCTGACCTTGATGATGTCAACATGATTGACCCCTTCCATCTTCAAACCTATGGAGAAACCACTGTCAACTACAACCGTGATATCGAAATCTTCCCAGTGCTCAAGCGCATGTTGGAACGTATTCTCGGAAAATCACCATACGCTTCACCGACAGATATGGGTGTCAACATGGTTGGTTTCGCTATTACAGATGACGAGGCTGCTGTCGAAGCTTCTAAACAAGAAATCATCCGCCGTTACTATCAAACAGTTCTTGACTTCAAAGCTGAAAAAGTTGGCGAAGCTGCCGTCAAGAAAATTGAGTTGCTCATGAACGACCTCGGTATCACACCTGCAGACCGTAAGGTTGCTGTCGTTGCGCGCCAAAAAGCAGAAGAAACTGGTGGACCAGCCCTAGCCTTTGAATTGCCAAATGGGGAAATCGTCACTGGTAAGAACTCAGAACTCTTTGGCCCTACAGCCGCTGCCTTGATCAACGCCATCAAAAAATCAGCTGACATCGCTAAAGAAGTAAAACTAATCGAGCCTGAAGTTGTTAAGCCAATCCAAGGTCTTAAAATCGATCATCTCGGTAGCCACAATCCACGCCTTCATTCAAATGAAATCCTGATTGCACTTGCTATCACAGCTACAGAAAATCCTGATGCTGCCCGCGCTATGGAAGAACTCGGCAACCTCAAAGGAAGCGAAGCCCACTCAACCATCATCTTGACTGATGAAGACAAGAATGTCCTTCGTAAACTGGGTATCAACGTAACCTTTGACCCATACTACCAATACGACCGCTTATATCGTAAGTAAAGATTTCAACCTCTCCAGCCTCGGAGAGGTTTTCTCTCTGTCTCAGGAGCAACCTTTATGATATAATGAGAGAAGAAAACTGAAAGGATTTACCATGTCAAAAGAAGTTATTGTCGAAAGTTTTGAACTTGACCACACCATTGTCAAAGCACCCTATGTTCGCTTGATTGGGGAAGAAACAGGGCCAAAGGGAGATGTCATCTCCAATTATGATATTCGTTTAGTGCAACCCAATGAAGACTCGATCCCTACTGCCGGCCTTCACACTATCGAGCACCTCTTAGCCAAACTCATCCGTACCCGCATTGACGGCATGATTGACTGTTCACCATTTGGTTGCCGCACAGGCTTCCACATGATTATGTGGGGACGTCACGCCAGTGCTAAAATCGCAGCTGTTATCAAGGATTCGCTCAAGGAAATCGCTGAAACTACTACTTGGGAAGATGTCCCAGGGACAACCATCGAATCTTGCGGAAACTACAAGGACCACAGCCTCTTCTCTGCTAAAGAATGGGCAAAACTCATCTTGGAACAAGGGATTTCAGATGATGCCTTTGAACGTCATGTGATTTAAAATCGAGTAGGGGATAATCTCTAGCCCCTCTCACACCACCGCACGTGCCGTTCGGCATACGGCGGTTCAACTAACTTTTAACGCATGTCGTTCAAGGTAATAATCCAAACACGAAACCAGTCCACGTTTTTCCAGGACTGGTTTTGATATAGCACGTTTAAGTACCGACTTCTGAGCTACTATAGTAGACTGAAACTAGAATAGTACACCTCTACTACACGACATGCCCGTCGTACCTCAAAAGGAACCAGTTTTTTTCAGCTGGCTCCTTCTTTTTTATCCTCAAAATTCTATCTTAGGCTTTCTCACGAATAACCAAAACGCCATCTTCCATATCTGCTTCCAGATGTTTAGCATCTAAATGATCTAAGTGGAAGTCTGTCACCTTATCACGAATTTCTTGTTCAACCACGCGACGGAGAGGACGAACCCCCATGACTTCGTCGTAACCTTCTTCTGTGATATAATCTTTAGCCGCTTGACTGACTACCAAGTCAATGTCTTTCTTAGCCAAGGTTTGGTTAACTTCAGCCAACATCAAATCTACAATCTTAGAAAGGTCTTCCTTAGTCAAGTGTGAGAACTCGATGACTGCATTAAAGCGGTTGAGGAATTCTGGACGGAAGAAGGGGTTCAAACGGTCCATCAATTCTGGTTTATCCGCATCTTCTGTCAAGTTGGCTTCATAGCCAAATCCAGCATTTGAGGTCGCAATAATGACAGTGTTCTTGAAGCTTACTGTATTTCCTTGACCATCTGTCAAACGACCATCATCTAGAACTTGGAGGAGAAGGGTAATAACTTGAGGGTCAGCCTTTTCAATTTCATCCAAGAGAATGATAGAGTATGGATTGCGACGAACACGTTCTGTTAAGGTATTGCTATTGTCATCATAACCCACATAGCCTGCTGTTGTACCAATTAGCTTAGAAACAGCTGTACGGTCACTGTATTCAGACATATCCAAACGGATAATCGCATCCTGGGTTCCAAACATATCGAGTGCCAATTGCTTAGCAAGCTCCGTCTTACCAACCCCAGTAGACCCTACAAAGAGGAAGCTGCCGATTGGGCGATTTCCTTCATCAAAACCAGCACGGTTACGACGGATAGCACGAGCTACAGCTTCTACGGCCTTATCTTGACCAATCACCTTGTCTTGCAAGCGATGGGCCATATCTTTCAAACGTTCGATATCTGAAGCTCCCATTTGCGATACTGGGATACCTGTCATTCGTTCCACAGATTCAGCCACATCATTGACACTTGCAGTCACTTTCATATCTTCTGTGTGGTTTTCGATTTTCTTTTCCAATTCTGCAATGCGTGTTTTATAGTTTAGAGCTGCTTCAAAATCTTCTGCTTCAACTGCTTTTTCTTGCTTGTCTTTTTCCGTTTCGATTTCTCGTTCAACAGCATGCACATCTGTTACTGGATGTTGAGCCGCCAAGTGAGCAGCCGTTACATCGACAAGGTCAATAGCCTTATCTGGCAAGCTACGTTGAGGAATGTATTGAACAGAATAATCCACCGCTGCTTTCAAGACTTCGTCTGGCAAGATGACATTGTGGTGTTGTTGATAGAGATCACGAATGCCTTGAAGAATTTTAAAAGTATTCTCTGCTGAAGGAGCATTGACCTTCACTTCGTTGAAACGACGAGCAAGAGCAGCATTCTTCAAGATGGTGTTACGGTATTCGTCTTGAGTTGTTGCCCCAATCACTGTCAATTCTCCACGAGAGAGAGCTGGCTTGAGAATATCCGCAAGTCCTTTAGAACCACTGTCTCCACCAGTGCTACCAACACCAAGAATTTGGTGAATTTCATCAAAGAAGAGGATAATATTCCCTGCTTCTTTCACTTCATTGACTAAGTTTTGGACATTTTCTTCAAAGCTACCACGGTATTGAGTACCAGCCTCAAGACCTGAGATATCAATAGAAATAATTTCCTTGTTCTTGATAGCAGCAGGAACATCTCCGTTCACAATGGCTTGCGCTAGACCTTCGACAACTGCTGTCTTACCAACACCTGCATCTCCGACCAAAACAGGATTGTTCTTGGTGCGGCGTGAGAGGATTTCAGATGTTTCTTGAATTTCCTTGTTTCGTCCGATAACAGGATCCAACTTGCCCTCACGCGCTTCTGCTGTCAAGTTTCGACCTAGTTTTGCAAGGACACCGTCTTGTTTCATACCTGACGTATGTTGTGGCATTTGCACATCAGTTTCTGCATTTCCTGGTAATTGACCAGTCGTACGATAGTGAGCAAATTCCTCAGGTGTGACTTCGCGCCCATTAATTAAGTAACGGCGATTTTCAGAACTGTATCCTCGCATACCACCCATCAATTGGTTAAATAAATCATCCATGTTATTAAAATTATTAAAGTTGTTATTCATATTCTTTACCTCTTTTTGTTTACAAAGTTATGATTACTGATATTGACTATCTTTGACCATTGTTTTAAAAAATTTAGACTAGCTAGATCGCTACCCTACGTACTATTTCTGGTTTTTCTTTTTCAAGCAGGAGTAGACTATCTTTACTTCTGAAGATTTCTAGATGAAACATAGACCCACCTCTTTCTATTTTACTTTAAATAAGTGTTCTAGTAAGGCTTTCATTTACCTTACGTTCATAATATACTACATTGGTCAGAAAAGGTCAAGAGTTTTGACTTTAATTGACCAATATTTTTTAAAAAGCAAAAACACCCTGAAACATCAGGGTGCTATTCTTATACCAAATACAAAATTGCTAGGGTCAAAAGACTTGCTAGAAGTCCCACTCCCCAAAAGAAGAAGTCAACCTTCCACTCGCTCCAAGGATTTCCTTTACCAGACAATCCCCCAAGCTCAAAATGGTGATGTACAGGCGTCATACGGAAAATACGTTTGCCACCTGTCAGTTTGAAATAGCCGACTTGCATCATGACTGAGGTTGTTTCAAAAACATAAACAATTCCGATAATCAAGAGAGTCCATTCTTGGTGGAGAGCCATAGAAATAGCTGCCAGCATTCCACCGAGAGCCAAACTTCCCACATCTCCCATAAAGACTTTAGCAGGCTTATGGTTAAAAACGAAGAAACCAAGCAAACCACCAATCATAGCAAGAATCACTAGAAGGATATCCATCTGACCTTGCACATAGGCAATAACTCCATAGGCAGACAAACTAATAACAACAGAAATACTAGCTAAACCGTCAATACCGTCTGTCAAGTTGACTGCGTTTGAAAAACCGACTAGCCAGAAAAGAGCGAAGACAATATAGAAAATTCCTAGATGTACTTGGTAACCAAAGACAGAAAGCATATCGCCACCGCGCTCATAGAAAAGGTAGAAAATGACGCCACCTAGAAGCTGAAGAGCCAATTTCTGTTTGGGATTAAGGCCCTCATTGATTTTACGGAAGACCTTGAGGAAGTCATCTAAAAATCCGATTAAACCATAAAGAATCAAGATAAATAAAATCATACCAACATTATTGCTGAGTTGATTACTAAATAGGGCGAAAAAGAAAGCAACTAAAACAGAAGCAATTAAGAAAACCAAACCTCCCATTGTAGGAGTCCCAGCTTTTGCCTGGTGCTGTTTGACATCCTCATGCATCTGCTGGCCTGTAATTTGCGCCTTTCTATAAAATTGGATAAAGGCCGGAATTCCTACTAAAGTTAGTAAAAATGTCACAATTCCAGCACTGATGGAAATAAACATATTAGTCTCCTAAAGTTAATTTAATTTTTTTAATGTTTTTGATAGCTGTATTAGTCCGAACATCTTGCTTCTGAACGATGGAACCTGAACCTTCAAATTCCAGTTCAATATCCAACCATTTAGCAAAGGTCTCAGCAGTCTCTTTTTTCCAGCCATACATGTCTGGAATTTCTTCTACCTTATCCGATAAAAGGAGAACTTGTTGGTTTGGTGCAAGATTTTTTCCTTCTTCTACAGAAGTCTCTTTAATCTTTGTTCCAGTACCTACAACGATGGGTTGCACAATATTTCGGCGTAAGGCTTCCGCCAACTCACCAGGTGAAATATCCTTGATGCTAGGCATTGCATAAGAAGATTCTGTCGTCACTTGATCTAAATTTTTAGCAGGAGATTGAAGATTGAGAGAGTCTTTCATAGCTGAAGCCCGCTCCAAGATAGGATTGGCAAATTCTCCCAACTGAATACCTGAATAATGTTCAGGTTGTTGGACCGTCACATACAAGATAAAATCAGGATTTTCAGCCGGATTCATCGATACAGCCGAGAAAATATAGTTGGTTAACCCGACTAGATAACCACCATTTTTCTCGTCAGCAATCTGAGCCGTACCAGACTTGAGGGCTACATTTTGCCCAGGAACAGTTACAGTTGGCTTGCCTGTGCTGTGGTTATACATGGTTCCATAAACCGGATCCGTCCCTACCAAGACCATGTGAGTACGAGTTTGGCTAGCTGCATCTTTCGACACGGGATTTCCTACGATTTCTTTTTGAGATTTACGAACGGTTTGATCATTTGGATCATACAAGGCCGTAATAAATTTAGGCTCCAGCATGACACCGTCATTAGCAATAGCTGTAAAGGCACGAATCATTTGCGTCTGGGTCACTGAAATCCCTTGCCCAAATGAGCTTTGCGCAATGTTGACAATATTATCCGCAGGAAGCTGACCAGCATACTCATCCGTCAAACCGAAACGGGTCGGAACACCAAATTTAAAACGATTAAGATAATCAAGCCAGGTAGCATCTCCCATCTTTTGCTCAAGAAGGGTCATCCCAACGTTACTTGAGTGAGCGAACCCTTGAGAAAAGGTCATCATACCACCGCCGGTCAAACCTTCATTAACGTCCCAATCTCGAGTCGTCACATCCGCTATTTTTAATTCGCTGCTATTGAAGTATTCTCCACCTGGGAAGGTATTGTTATCAATAGAAGAAGCTAACGTCATGACCTTCATGGGTGATCCTGGTTCATAGTTACTTTGATAAAGAATATCACGCCAAACAAAGTCCTCAGTGATTCCTTCTTTAGTATCTGCATTAAAGGTAGGTCGTTGGGTAGTAGCAAGGATTTCACCGGTCTTTGCACTGACCAATGTCGCGGTCATATACTTACCTTTTACTTTTTGTAGAAAGGCATCCATTTGAGTTTCCATGAAGGACTGAAGGGTGCTGGAAATAGTCGTATAAACATCCTTGCCATCTACCGTTTGTTGGGAAACTTGTTCTGTTCCAGGGACAATATTACCCAGACGATCTTTTTCATAGGTAATAATACCGTCTGTCCCTGCAAGAATACTGTTCAAGGAACTCTCCATTCCAGAGGTTCCCAGCAAGCTCTTGCTGCCATCTTCATTTTCATGGAGCTGAGCTAGACCGATAAAACTAGAAGCAAATTGTCCGTTTGGGTAACTACGATTAGGACTGGTTGTAAAATCAATCCCCTTGACCTCTGCAGTTTCCAACTCTTTTTTGATAGACATCATATTGGCATAGGTAATTCCATTGCCCTTCGAACCAAAGGAAACTTGCTTGAGATTAGGTTGCGAGAGTTGCTCTCTTACATAGGATTCTTCCATGTCCAGATACTTATGAAAGACCTCTGCAACCTTGTTAAATTGTGTTTTTTCTACGTAAAGAATCTTACCCGTTGCTGACTTATAGTTCTCATCAATGACCGCATAGACATTATAGGAGGTTGCATCCTCAGCAATTGGGACTCCATTTCGGTCATAAATAGTCCCACGTTTGGCAGGAACTGTACGGGTGGTTTGATGAACCTTCTTAGCTTCCTTCGCTAAATCTGTTCCAAAGCGAGTGCCCGTCCCAATAATGACCGCAAAATTGACTAAAAAAACGGCAAAAACAAAGACAGATAATAAACTCAGACTTTTTCCAACTCTGCGTCTGTTTTCAGCCGGCGATTTCCGATTTTTCGTCGCATAACGGATTACTCTTTTTGTCCACTTCATATCTTACTCCGCTATTCGAATATTTTCATTGTTTAATTGCAAATCGTGTGAATTGGCAATCTCTTTCAAACGTTCTGCACGTAATAGTTCATTGACCTCTTGCTTGGCATCGTCCAATTCGGTCTTCTTTTCCTCTATCTGCGCATTGATTTTTGTCAAATCATTCTGCACTTGCAAGAGCTTGGTCTGCATAAAAATAATACTAATGGCTACAATAAGAGTGGTTACAGCAATGGAAAAGTAAAAAGCTTTTTCCACACGCGAAAACCGTTTAAGTTGCATCTGTAGTATTTGACCTGTTTTTTCCATTCTTTCTGCCATCTTTTTTCCTCTTACTTGTGAATTTTTCTGGCCACGCGCAACTTGGCTGAGTGCGAGCGGTTATTGGCTTCTAATTCTTCTGCACTTGGCAAGATTGGCTTACGGGACACCAATTCCATCTTAGGCTTGAGATCATCTGGGATGAAAGGCAAACCTTTTGGAACTTCAACTGTTGAAGCTTCCTTAAACAATTGCTTGGTCAAGCGGTCTTCCAAGGAATGAAAGGTAATCACTGAAATTCTACCATCCAGAGCCAACATATCCATAGCCTGCTGGATGGACTCATCTGCCGCTCCCAGTTCATCATTAACTTCAATTCGAATAGCCTGGAAAATCTGCTTGGCAGGATGGCCCTTCTTCTTGAGTTCCTTGGCAGGTTTGGCCGACTTGATAATCTCTGCTAACTCAGTCGTTGTCTCGATTGGCTTCACTTCACGTGCTTGTTCAATCTTACGCGCAATCTGTTTAGAGAATTTATCCTCACCATACTTGAAGAAAATACGAACCAAGTCATGATAGTCATAGTGGTTCACCACTTCATAGGCTGTCAGACTAGCATCCTGATTCATCCGCATGTCCAGTGGCGCATCCTTTTTATAAGAAAAACCACGCTCACGCTGGTCCAATTGAGGACTAGACACTCCCAAGTCATAACAAATTCCATCAATTTCCTGAACACCAGCTTCGCGCAAACGTGCCTGTAAATGACGGAAGTTATCCTTGATAAAGGTCACCATTCCCTTTTCAATGTAAGGTGCCAAGCGTTTTTGCGCATTGTCAATGGCATTCTGGTCCTGGTCAAAGGCATAGAGATGACCTTTTTCACTTAATTTACTTAATAAATACTCGCTATGGCCTGCTCCACCCAAAGTCGCATCAACGTAGATACCGTCGGGCTTTACGTCAAGCATATCAATCGTTTCGTGGAGTAAGACCGTTACATGATGAAATTCTTTTGTCATATCTTATCTATTTTACCACAAATCCGACAAGCTTGCACTAGTCAGACAAATAGGATAAGGAGGCCAAATTTCAAGTTCAAGTTAGCCATGAAGAAGTCTTCTCTGGGTGATTTGTAGTTCAAGCATTTTTTAGGATAGTTATTAATCCAATTTTAGATGAATGTGACTTCTTTGGGAGTCGTTTCCTTAGTTCCCTTAGGTAACCATCTACGAATGAGGCTGTTGTGATTCTCATCAGTTCCCCTTTCCCAAGAGGCATAGGGGTGCGCATAATAGATATGTTCCTCAGAAAATACATCAGACAAGCGGTTAAATTCTGTACCATTATCTGCCGTGATGGAAATAATTTGATGTTGTTTTAAGATGAGTTTTAAAGCCTGATTGACCGCCTCAGCACTTTTATTTGGAATCAATCGGATAATTTGATGCCTAGTCCTTCGATCAGTTAAGACCAGTAAACAATAATTTTTCACCCTTGTAAGCAGAACCGTATCAATCTCATAATG
>NZ_VMLO01000003.1:0-181290 GCF_013276735.1 Streptococcus sp. 1559 | reverse complement strand
CAACCTGCGGCTAGTTTCCTAGTTTGCTCTTTGATTTTCATTGAGTATCAGATTTAAGAAATTAACTTCCTCGTCTCCAGAAAATCGCTAAGACAATCATGGAACCTAGTACTGCAGGGATAATGGCTGTTCCTGCTATTATCGGTCCCCAAGTTCCAAAAAGCAAATGGCCTATAAAGGCACCAATCCATCCTAGAAACATTTTTCCAAAACATCCCATTCGCTCTCCACGATTGGTCAGAGTACCTGCTAAAAATCCAACTAGAAGACCAACGAACATACTTCCTAACATATTATCTCCTTAATTTGCCCAATCTCCCTTACGGAAGAGTGGTACACGTGTCCCATCCTCACGGATACCATCGATATCCATTTGGTTAGAACCAATCATAAAGTCTACGTGAACATCTGAACGGTTAAGCCCCGCAGCTTCAAGCTCCTCTTCGCTCATCTCCGCTCCACCAACAACGCTAGTTGCATAGGCTGCACCGATAGCCAAGTGATTTGACGCATTTTCATCGAAAAGGGTGTTGAAGAAGGTAATGCCTGACTGAGAAATTGGACTTGGATCTGGTACCAAGGCACACTCACCCAAGGCACGCGCACCTGCATTTTCAAAGACAAGGTCTTTCATGACTTGATCGCCTTTTTCTGCAGTGATATCCACAATTTGTCCATCCTTGAAGGTTACTTTAATTCCTTCGATGATATTTCCGTTATAGCTAAGCGGTTTTGTAGAAGTGACATAACCATCTGCGCGACGGAAGTCAGGCGCTGTGAAGACTTCCTCTGTCGGCATATTTGGCAAGAATCCTTCGCCCTGTGCATTGATAGCACCAGCTGATTCCCAAACGTGGTTCTTTGGCAAACCAAGAGTCAAATCTGTACCTGGCGCTGTGTAGTGAAGGGCTGAAAATTGCTCTTTATTGAGCATATCTGCCTTGCTCTTGAGGATAGCTGCATGCTCTTTCCAAGCCTTAACAGGATCTTCTTCATAGACACGGCAAGTTTTGAAAATTTGGTTCCAAAGGAGATCGACTGCTTCTTCGTCGCTCGCAGCATTTGGAAAGACTTTCTTAGCCCATTCAAGTCCAGCAGCGGCTGCTACAGTCCAGCTAACCTTGTTGGATTGAGTTGCGATACGCATTGGCTTCATAGCAAGTCCCATAGCTTTAGCAGAAGCCGAAAGCTTGTCAGCGTCCACACCGTTCAAGGCACCTGGATCAGATGAACGAACTCCTAGACGGCTAGCCTTGTTCTCCAAGAGATAGTTCATCTCAGCAATCTTGTATTCAGGCACATTGTCCAGACGCTCCATCGGTGCATGGAGGAATTTCTCACGGTTGATGACATCATCTGTCCACTGAACGATAACCTCATGCGCACCCAAAGCGTAAGCTTCTTTGACAATTAAGTGAGCCAACTCACGTTGCTCCACATCGATAGAGAGAGCCAAAGTGTGACCAGGTTGCACATTGATTCCGTTCGCAACCAATAATTTCGCATATTTTTCTAGATTTTCTTTAAAATTTGGTAAAACCATTCTGTTTTCTCTTTTCTATTTTTATTTAAACAGGGATAGCAGGCTAACCGCTGCTACCGTAGCACAAATCAAAGTTGTTGCTTTCAAAATTTTATCCGAATCCAGTTCCAGCTGATAATCAAAGACTTTTTGGTTCGGTTTATCTTCTGCGAATATTCTAAGTTTCATGAGAACCCCCCTTAAAATTTATTAAAACAAATCACTATGACTGCCTGTCCTCAGCAAATTTAAAATCAATTCTTCCTTGTCTACTTTATAAACCAAAAGCCAATCTGGCTGGATATGGCATTCACGAACTCCTTGAAAATACTTGGATGCCGTCAATTGATGATCACGATATCTAGCAGGAAGTTCTTTTTCTTGAACAAGAAAATTTAAAACTTCTTCTAATAATTCTGCCTTCAAACCACGCTTCATAGCCAACTTAAAATCTTTTTTAAACTGTTTATGATAACGAATCTTAAGCACGCAAGTCCTCCATCAAGTCTGAGACTGATTCAAAAGACTGGCTCATATTACGATTTTGGTCTAAATCCGTTAATACCTCAAGCAACTTCCGATTTTCGTCTAGTCTAACATCGAAAGGTAAACCCTGATATTGAATAGCTTGACGAAGGAAAATATTGATAGCTGTTGTCATATCCATTCCCAGATTATTAAACACCTGTTGGGCCTGCTCCTTAACCTCACTATCCAAACGGATGCTCATACTCGTCTTTGACATACTCTCACCCTCTTTCTATAGACTATTTTAACAAAAAAGAAGGCCAATGTAAATCTATTGGATATACATTAGCCTTCTTCAGATAGATGATTATCATTGTTCTGATGACTTATTTTCTATAAAATGATTTACCCTAGTCAAGATCTCTTTTTCCAATCCTACAATCTGATCTGATTTCCATTTAGTCTTTTCCGTTATGGCAGCCATTATTTGTAATTTTAAACTCTGACGAGGAAAGATACCTTCTTCTTTCCATTGTTTTAATTTGGCCTCTGGATAGGAATTGCCAAACCGGGAGTTCTGACTATCTGTAATGATACAAAGATTGCCAAAGGAATGTAAAAAATCAGCAGGTAATTGGCTCTCTCCATCGTGTCCGTTTGGATTCTGAGGAAACCAATGCTCTATGGAACGGCGATAGGCAAATTTGAAATTATCAAATTTAATATCCTTGTACTCTTTCTCTAATTCGGCACGATTTTTCCATAAAACATAATCTACAAAGTTAAAAGCATAAACAGGAATTGCCCCATATTTTTTGATACTTTTATCTTCAGTAAACAATCTTTCCTCAGCATATCTCACTGCCATTTTCTCAAGAAAATCCTTAAACAGACTAGCAAATTCTGTTTGATTTAACTCTTCAATATGGTTAAACAAGAATTGCAAGATTTCATATAACCAACGACTATCACGATTGGCAGTAAAGGTCACAGCAAACATGGATTGGAGAAGAATGATGTTTTGGTTAATTTCCGAATCTGAAAATGTATTCTTAGTAAAGCGTTCTTCAACTATGTAATGCTCTTTCGCTTTTCCATTAGGTTGATATTCATAATAAGTCCCCTTCTGCAAAAACCATTCATCCTTATTTCTGCTCGAAGAATCCATATTTGAATTTCTAACGATGTAATTATCAAAAATATGTTTTATTTTAAGAAGAAATTCACTGAATTCAATAACCCAAGTCTTATTTTTATTTTTTATATCAAATAGAGCTAGAAGTTTCTTATCGTCTAACTGAACCTCATTGGTATCCTTACCTTCCCAAATTGCCAATACATGGAGTAGGAAGGTTGGAAAATCGATAACTTGGGTATAATCACCAAAATCTTTTTCTACTTCTATATTTTTTTCATTTATCTTTTTTCCTAATATATCTGATAACTTTCTTCTTTCATTTTGATAAAAATCAATATCATCATAAATATTATGAAATGAGTAATTTGTAAAATGCCATCCAAAAATACGTTCACGTTCTTGAAAGTCATCTGCTCTCTTCCGCCGCATCTTAAACTGACTTGCTACCGGCTTATCAAATTCTGCACAGGCATCCCAAATTCTCACAAATTTTTGTGCCATTTCTTGATCTTCACCAAATTTAGACATCATTTGTGCCTTGAGAATCTCATGAGCCTCTAGTTGTTCGCCTCGAGAGTTGAAACGTTCGAAATAAAGATTCAAATCTAAAACCTCAGGAAGTATACTCCGAAAAATGATGACATTCTCAAAAAGATAGTCAACGAAAAACTGAGGATTAAGCTGGCGCTCCTCTAGCACTTTTTTCAATGCGTCTTTAGCATATCCGTAACCTCTAGTCAGCTCATTCTCATCGTCATCAGAAATTTTTTGCTTGGTAAATAGCTTTTGAATGTTCTCATTTGACTTCTTCCTAGCTGGGAAAGTAAGATTGACAGCTTTCAATCTATCAAAACCAAACTCATGTTCCAAAGCCAAGGCAATCAAATTAAGAGCTGTTGTCCGCTGTTGCCCATCTATGATTTTGAAAAGACCATTCTCTTCATTAACGACCAATGTTCCAATATAGTAGTTTTCTCTTTGTTCTTGAAAAGCATCTGCAACATCGTTCAATAATTGCTCAATTTCATCATAAGTCCAAGCAAAATTTCTCTGATAAAGAGGAATAACATAAGTATCTTCATTTAATAAACGATTAACTGATAAGCTTATATGTGTTTCTACCATTTATCTTTTTCCTCTTCTATAATCTTGTCCACAGTATAATTTTCAAATAGCTCTCTATCTATCTTGATCATGAAACCATTCGGAGTAACAGCATGGGATAAAAGTTGAAATAACTTTTGAGTCTCTTTTTGTCTAAAACTTCCACCAGCAGCGTATTTCCCTACCGTTGCATCATATATGGCTTTAGACTTAACCCGAGGGTAGTAAGACCAAATAAACAAGGTCTCTACTATCTCCTTTGATAGCTCATCTTTTCCAAATCTCTCTGCAAAAAGCGAGCAAATATTTAGGAATATATTGTGGCACTTGAGGTAGCGTCCTTTTGAGCTATTGTAAATGTTCAACATGCCTTCTGGGTAAGCTACATTTTTTTCTTCCCCTTCAGATTCATCAGAAAATCCTAACTCTTCATTTAAAAAATCTTTATGATTTTTAATAGTTTCATGAGCAGATTCAATATACTCAAAAAATTTACTTCCATCAATGATTGGCATAGTAATAGACATGGGGAGTTTTTCAATATGACGATACAATTCTAGATATGGAAAGTTCTGATTCAAATCAACACCTTTAAAATCGTCAATAAAATCCTCTGTAAAACGGAGATAAGAACCATAACGCTTGTTTGTCAATCCTGTCTCTCCTCGAGACCAACGTCTCATACGGAAAAGATGTTTATCAAACAACTCTTTGAGACTTAAATCTTTATCCTCTACAAATTGCTCCCACTTTTCAACAATCTTTTCATCTTCTGAATCTTCCTTGCGAAGATGATAGGCTTTGAGCAAATCATGAGGTTCTAAAGATTTTCCACGATTATTCTGAGAATCAAATAACTGAAAGGCCTCTGATAATCGTTCCTGTGGCATAGTAATCACGGAGACAGAACAATTTTCCAATAAAAAGTTGCAAATGTCTTTTGCCTGATTTTCTCCAACCAATTGAGTCAAATTTTCCCACTCATTATAATTTTCACTCGCATGATAGCAAGATAGCTCTCCAAATACAGCAGCACTCATCAGTTGCTTAGCACCCGTATATTTCTCTAAACTATCTAATAAATGAAGAAATAAGGAAATAGAAATTAGCCGTTGCTGTCCATCGACAACATCTAAGTATCCATCATTTTCATGTAAGATAACGGAACCAATCTGATATTCCTTTTTGTCCATAGCATCTCGTAAATCATAAAAAAGATTACGGATATGTTTTCTGTTCCATTTATAAGGTCTTTGATAAGAAGGAATCCGCAACTTCCCTTCTTTCAATAGTTCTCCAACCTTTTTAGAAGTAAATTGAATAGTCATTTTATCCTCATCTATATTTATCTATCATTTCTTGAACTGTTTGCTTCATATCCTCTACTAAAATCCGAGGAGACAAAACAGTAACTGCTTCCCCTTGCCCCAGTAACCAGCGTTTAAGCCCCGGTGTGTGCTGACTTTCAAATTTAAAATGAGTCCAATCGCCATTTTTCCCAACTATTTTTGCATTTGGAAATTGATCCATCACAATCGTCGGATCGTACAAGTACTCGATTTCAATACTGATTTTCTTCCCGATAAAAGCATCTACTCTCTCGTTACGAATATCACCATCTCTAAATTTATCTCGATAAGAAATAGAGGGTTTCTCTATACCACTAAGGGACCATGACTGGATACGGTCTACTCTTAAAGTAATATAAGTAGCATGTTTCAACTGGTAAACAACCAGATAGAAATAATGACTATCATAGTAAAGAGAGACTGGCAAAACAGTCTGCCTCTTAGAAGACTCAGAATAAGGTTTTTGATAGATAATATCTAGAACCTGTTCATGCAAAATAGCTTCTGATAAATTCCATATTTTCTCGATTCTATTTTGTTGATCCGTTAAGGGAGTATAGTTCAGCTTTTCACTGCCAATGATTTGCTCAATTTCTTTCTGATCATCACGGGGAACTAAGACCAGTAAATTATTTAGTAAGCTATCAATTTCTGGCCTATTCAGTGCTCGATTTTCCAATAAAATCTTTGAAATAACAAGTATATCCTTTTTATTAAAAACTGACTTACTTGATAGGCTATACTTATTCATTTTACGGTTATAAAGCAAATCTCCACTATAACTGGTGTTATTAGATAAAATATCACGGAGTAGCGAAAAATCTCTCTGTATCGTCTTTTCACTAACCTCAAATTCCTGAGCCAGTTGCTTTTTTCCTAGTGAAGTACCTAACTGTAAACGTAAAAAAATTGTTAATAGTCTCTCTTGATTATTCATCTGCAATTTCCTTCTACATATTATTCAAACAATATTATTTCTAGTACATTATTATCACTTCTATAGTCTAACTAGCACTTTATATTCAAAACGATTAAAGCAAAATAAACTAGCCCTTAGGTGATTTCAACTGTACCAATATGCCAGATTCGAAGAACTCAACTACGGATTCATCCATATTTTTTAAGTCTTCGGGTAAGCAGTCTGAATATACAATGAAGAGTCTGCCTCTTTTCTTATTCTCTTTGAATTGCTGCATCCAGTATTCCTGTACCCTTTGATCAGCCTCTCCCAAAAGTTGAACTCCCTCCAGAAAAATCAAGTCATACTCTGTATGCTCCATTTGCAGTTTTATCCATTGACTATGTTTAGAAAAAATCAAATTATCTCTCACTCGATAATATCCAAGTGATGCTATTGGAGTAGCAGGTTTTATTTTAGTTAACGTATAAAACAAATGCCATCTGTCAGTCTCTGAAATACCGCAAATGTAAATACATTGAGAATCTTCTTTTAAGTCTATTTGTGGGAATCCAGTCCAATCACTCCCATCATCTTTCAAGCCTTTTTCAAAATTGTAAATTTGCTCTTCAATTGACACGTTAGAATTTAAAATTCCTTGATTCACCATATTATACTCTCTTTTCTATTATTTTTAAGAGAATTATAACAAATCAAGTGGACATATTTTGTCCACTTGATCAAAATAAGCAATTTTTTAAAACAACTCATCAAATAAACTCAACTGGTTATCCTCTGGCATATTTCCAAGAATACCCATTTCATCCATCTTTTCAACCAAGGTTGATGAGAGCCCTCCACGCTTGCGCAATTCTGTTTTAGAAAGGAATTCTCCCTCTTCACGCGCTCGCACCAACTGCTTGGCAACGTTCTCTCCTAGACCATCCATTGCTACAAATGGCGGAATGAGGGTATCCCCATCAATGATGAATTCAGTCGCATCACTACGGTAGAGGTCTAACTTCCCAAACTTGAAACCACGTTCCCACATTTCATTGACAATCTCAAGAGTTGTATAGAGGTCAACCTCCACATTAGAGGCCTCATTGTTCTTCCGTTTTTCAGAGATTTCTTCCATTCTGCGTTTGATGGCATCCAAGCCCGCCCCCATAGTCTTGATATCAAAAGCCTTAGCACGAATGGAGAAGTAGGCACAGTAGTAATAAATGGGATGATGAACCTTGAAGTAAGCTACACGCAAGGCCATCATAACGTAGGCTGCCGCATGGGCTTTAGGGAACATGTACTTAATTTTCCCACAGGACTCGATATACCACTCTGGCACCTTATTAGCCTTCATGGCTTCGATATAACCATTTCGCTCCTCTTCGGAAATCTTGAGCCACAAGCCCTTACGCACCCGTTCCATGATGGTAAAGGCCATCTTAGGCTCGAGGCCAGCATGCATGAGGTAAACCATGATGTCGTCCCGACAACCGATAACGGTTGATAGGTCCGCTATTCCTTGCTTAATCAGATCTTGGGCATTGCCCAGCCAAACGTCGGTACCGTGGGACAGACCAGACAACTGCAGCAACTCTGCAAAAGTCGTCGGATGGGTTTCATCGACCATCCCACGTACAAAGTTGGTTCCAAACTCTGGAATCCCCAACATCCCCGTAGGCGTTCCGATTTGCTCAGGTGTTACCCCAAGCACATCAGTCCCAGAAAAGAGTGCCATCACGCCTTCGTCATCCATAGGAATTTCATTAGGGTCAATACCAGACAAATCCTGGAGTTTCCGAATCATGGTCGGATCATCATGTCCCAGTACATCGAGTTTGAGGACGTTCTCGTCTATATCATGGAAGTTAAAGTGAGTGGTCTGCCATTCAGCCGTCACGTCATCCGCTGGATACTGAACAGGCGTGAAATCATAGACATCCATGTAGTTCGGAATAACAACGATTCCCCCCGGGTGTTGGCCTGTCGTTCGTTTGACACCAGCAGCTCCCTGGGCTAGACGTTCCACCTCTGCATCACGATAAAACTTGCCATAATCTCGCTCGTAGCCCTTGACAAATCCATAAGCGGTCTTGGCAGCCACCGTACCAACCGTTCCTGCACGGAAGGCATATTCTTCACCAAAGATATCACGCACATCCAAGTGGGCGCTAGGCTGATCTTCTCCCGAGAAGTTCAAGTCAATATCAGGAACCTTGTCTCCATCAAAACCAAGGAAGGTTTCAAACGGAATATCTTGCCCATTTTTGCTGAGTTTATGACCACAGTTTGGACAATCCTTATTGGGCATATCAAATCCTGAACCGTACGAACCATCGGTGATAAACTCACTGTACTGACACTGACCACAGACATAGTGAGGAGATAGAGGATTGACCTCCGTAATCCCAATCATGGTCGCAACGAAACTAGAACCGACAGATCCACGAGAACCAACCAAGTAACCCCGTTCATTGGAACGTTGCACCAGCATCTGCGATGCCAGATAAATCACAGCAAATCCATTCCCCAGAATAGAGGTTAGTTCTTTTTCAATCCGCAAATCGACAATATCTGGCAACGGATTTCCATAAATCTCAAAAGCTTTCTTGTAGGTCAATTCAGCGACTGTTTCTTCAGCCTTGTCGATGAAAGGCGTGTACAAGTCACCCTTAACAACCTCAACGGGTTCAAAGATTTCTGCCAAGGCATTGGGATTTTCAATAACCAATTTCCGAGCTAATTCCTCTCCCAAGAAGGCAAATTCATCCAACATTTCATTTGTCGTTCTAAAATGAGCCTTTGGAAGTGGTGCTGGTTGGGCATGTTCTCCATGCCCGATAGTTCGGTTAATCATAGCCCCCTGTCCCAAGCTACGGACGATAATTTCACGGTAAATCTCTTCTTCCGGTTCGATATAATGGACATTTCCCGTAGCTAGAACGGGCTTACCAAGACGGTCTCCAACTTCTATCAAACTCTTGATAATGGTCTGGAGTTCCTCCATATCCTTGACCTGCTCCTTAGCAATCAAGGGCGCATAGATAGCTGGTGGCATGATCTCGATAAAGTCATAATACTTGGCCACCTCAACTGCCGCATCCACACCTTGGGAAACAACTGCATCAAAAACTTCACCTTCTGCACAGGCTGATCCTAAAATCAAGCCCTCTCGATGGGCATCTAAAACCGTTCTCGGAATTCGTGGCACCCCTTCAAAGTACTTGGTATTAGACAAGGAAACCAGCTTAAAGATATTTTTTAGCCCCACTTGATTCTTGACATAAATAGTCGCATGCTTGATCCGAGCTTTTTTATAAGAATCTGGACTAATCAAATCAATGTTGAGTCTAGCTAGATCGGTCACACCATGTTTTTCTGCTACCTCTTTGATAAATATAAAGAGCAGACGACCAGTAGCTTCCGCATCGTAATTGGCCATGTGGTGATGTTCCAAGGCCACACCAAAACGCTTGGTCAAAGGCCCCAAACCATGACGTTTATACTCAGGATAGAGATTTCTAGCAAACTCAAGTGTATCAATAACTGGTTGGCTAATCTTTGGCAGACCATGACGCTCATAATTGGCATTCATAAAGCCAACGTCAAAGGTCGCATTGTGGGCAACTAGGACCGTATCCTTACAAAATTCTTGGAATTCTTGCAGAACTTGTTCCAGTGGTTTGGCATTTTTGACATGATCATCTGTAATTCCAGTCAACTCAGTAGTAAAAGCTGACAAGGGATGCCCAGGATTGATAAATTCATCAAATTCAGCAATAACATTCCCCTTGTACATCTTAGAAGCCGCAACCTGAATCAAATTATTATAGATAGCTGAAAGTCCCGTCGTTTCCACGTCAAAGACCACATAGGTCGCTTCTGACAAGTCCATCTCCACTTCGTTATAGACGATAGGGACACGGTCCTCCACGATATTGGCTTCCATTCCATAGATTAGCTGAATTCCCGCTTTCTTAGCCGCCTTATAGCCATGTGGGAAGGACTGGACATTTCCATGATCCGTGATGGCAACCGCCTTGTGTCCCCACTTAGCAGCTGTCGCAACGATTTCTTCTACCTCTGGCAAAGCATCCATGGTCGACATATTAGTATGAGCATGAAACTCAACCCGACGCTCACCTTCCGGCATCAAATCCTTCCGCTCATAGTGAACAACTTCCTGCACATCCTGCACGTTCATAGTCAAATCGCGTGTGAAGTTATTCATCTCCACATTCCCACGAACTCGGAGCCAAGAATTCTTCTTGATGAGGTCAAATTTCTGAGCCTCTTCCTCGTTCTTAACCCACTTTTGCATAGAAAAACTTGAAGTGTAGTCCGTCATTTTAAAGTTGATCAAAACACGCCCTGTTCTGGTCACTTTTTGCTCTACATCAAACACAACCCCTTCAAAGACCAGACGATTTTCCTCCGTCGTCACTTCAATCATAGGAGTAATCTCCGCCTTGTCTAACTTCGGTTTAGCTGCAGCTTTTTTGGCTTGAAAATCAAAGGCTGGTTTCTCTTCCGCTGGAGGAGGTGCCATCTGTTCCAGTTGCTCCATAGCACGGAGCGCTTCCTCATTGGCGGCTTGAACAATCTGCTCATTTTCAGCATGAAAAGCCTCTTCCTGCTCTTGGGTCAGCACATCATTTTTCTCTACTTGACAGTTAAAAGTTGGAAAACCAAATTTTTCAAGTTGTTTGGCTAAATTAGGAAGATGATTTTTCTTAAAGTGTTCCTTATCAATCGCCTCAGAGCCTTCAATAAAGAGTTGATTGCCCTCCGCACGAACTTGCAAATTTTGATAAAGGGACTTAAAACCTTGACTAGCACATGGCCCGTCAGAAAAAGCCTCTCTATAATAGGCCTGCAAGAGTTGGTTTGAAAAATCTTGAGACAGAGTCTTGATTTCAAAAACAGCTTTATTGCCTGTCTTAGAAAATTCCTCACTCAAACCTTTCTTTAATTCTAAAAAGATTTCAATCGGTAAAATATTAGAAAATACGAAATGAAACTCCCATATCTTACTAATTTTATGAACCACAACTCGCTCAATATCAGCCTGTGATAAAGCAGGATCCTGTCTCATTTCAGCAGACATCCCCAGTTGATTCATCAAAATTTCAAAACTGTTTGACATTCATTTTCCTCACATTATTCTCCTACTATTTTACCATATTTAGAGGTATTTTCTAAAGACAAAAGGAAGCCACTAAGTGACTTCCTTCTAGAGTGAGGACTGATTAGTCTTCACCTTTGTTTTTCTTAATGATTTCTTCTTGTACTGACTTAGGTACATCTTCGTAGTGGTCAAATACCATCATGAATGTACCACGTCCTTGAGATGCAGAACGAAGGACTGTTGCGTAACCGAACATTTCAGCAAGTGGAACGTAAGCACGAACGATTTGGCTGTTACCATGTGCTTCCATACCATCTACACGTCCACGACGAGCAGTTACGTGCCCCATAACATCACCAAGGTTTTCTTCTGGAACAGTGATTGTTACAAGCATCATTGGTTCAAGGATAGCTGGTTGTGCTGATTTAGCAGCTTCTTTAAGGGCAAGTGAAGCCGCGATCTTGAAGGCAGTTTCAGATGAGTCGACATCGTGGTATGAACCATCGTAAAGCTTAGCTTTAACGTCAACCATTGGGTAACCTGCAAGAACACCGTTAGCCATAGATTCTACCAAACCTTTTTCAACCGCTGGGATAAATTCACGAGGAACCACACCACCGACGATTGCGTTTTCGAATTCGAATCCTTTACCTTCTTCGTTTGGAGTAAATTCAATCCATACATCACCGAATTGACCTTTACCACCAGACTGACGTTTGAAGAATCCACGTGCTTGAGTAGAAGCGCGGAATGTTTCACGGTAAGATACTTGAGGAGCACCTACGTTCGCTTCAACTTTGAACTCACGACGCATACGGTCAACAAGGACGTCAAGGTGAAGCTCACCCATACCTGAGATAACTGTTTCTCCAGTTTCAACGTTTGTTTCAACGCGGAATGTTGGATCTTCTTCAGCCAATTTTTGAAGGGCAATACCCATCTTGTCTTGGTCAGCTTTAGATTTTGGCTCAACCATCAATTGGATAACTGGTTCTGGAACGTTGATTGACTCAAGGATGATTTTAGCTTTTTCATCTGTCAATGAGTCACCAGTTGTAGTATCTTTCAAACCAACGGCAGCAGCGATATCACCTGAGTAAACAGTGTCAATTTCTTGACGGCTGTTAGCGTGCATTTGAAGGATACGTCCGATACGTTCACGTTTACCTTTAGAAGTGTTCAATACGTATGAACCTGATTGAAGAACACCTGAGTAAACACGGAAGAATGTCAAACGACCTACGAATGGGTCAGTCATGATCTTGAAGGCAAGAGCTGCAAATGGCTCTTCATCAGATGCTGGACGAGTTTCTTCAGCATCTGTATCTGGGTTAATACCTTTGATAGCTGGGATGTCAAGTGGGCTTGGAAGGTAGTCAATAACCGCATCAAGCATCAATTGAACACCTTTATTCTTGAAGGCAGAACCACACAATACTGGGAAGAATTCAACGTTGATAGTCGCTTTACGGATACCAGCTTTCAATTCTTCGTTAGTGATTTCTTCACCTTCGAGGTATTTCATCATCAATTCTTCGTCAGTTTCAGCAACTGCTTCAATCAATTTTTCACGGTATTCTTGAGCTTGGTCAAGGTATTCAGCTGGGATGTCTTCTTCAAGGATATCCGTACCAAGGTCGTTCGTATAGATTTCAGCTTTCATCTTGATCAAGTCGATGATACCACGGAAGTCATCTTCAGAACCGATTGGCAATTGGATTGGGTGTGCATTTGCTTGAAGACGATCGTGAAGTGTGCTTACAGAGTAAAGGAAGTCAGCACCGATTTTGTCCATTTTGTTAGCAAATACGATACGTGGAACTCCATACTCAGTTGCTTGACGCCAAACTGTTTCAGTTTGAGGCTCAACACCTGATTGTGAGTCAAGAACTGTAACCGCACCGTCCAATACACGAAGAGAACGTTGTACTTCGATAGTGAAGTCCACGTGTCCTGGTGTGTCGATGATGTTTACGCGGTGGTTGTTCCATTGAGCTGTTGTCGCAGCAGATGTGATAGTGATACCACGCTCTTGCTCTTGCTCCATCCAGTCCATTTGTGACGCACCTTCGTGAGTTTCACCGATTTTGTGGATTTTACCAGTGTAGTAAAGGATACGCTCAGTTGTAGTTGTTTTACCAGCATCGACGTGAGCCATGATACCGATATTACGAGTTTTTTCAAGTGAAAATTCGCGTGCCATGAGGTTTGTTTCTCCTATTTATTTTTGATTTCTATTCTATTATAACACGATTTTAATAAAAACGGATAGGCAGGACCTACCCGTTCTCAATGTTTTCATGCTATTGTTGGTTTCAACTTGTAGATTTACAAGTTGAATTGAACTCGGGCTAAAGTTAATTAGCCGATTTGAGCCGGAACGGGATGCTGTGTGAAAAAGATAAACTTCCTTGTATTCGTCGAATACTGCGTCAGTTTCCTATTTTCACCTTGCATCCTTACCGTTCCTAGCATCATGATTTTACCAACGGAAGTGTGCGAATGCACGGTTAGCTTCAGCCATACGGTGAGTGTCTTCACGTTTCTTAACTGCTGCACCAGTGTTGTTAGCAGCATCCAAGATTTCTTTTGCAAGACGATCTTGCATTGTGTGTTCACCACGAAGACGAGCGATTGTTACCAACCAACGAAGTCCAAGTGTTGTACGACGTTCTGGACGAACTTCAACTGGGACTTGGTAGTTAGAACCACCAACACGACGTGCACGTACTTCAAGTACAGGCATGATGTTTTCCATAGCTGTTTCAAATACTTCAAGTGCATCGTTGCCAGTAGCTTCTTTGATTTGTTCAAAAGCACCGTAAACGATTGAAGCAGCTGTACCACGTTTACCATCAAGCATAACGCGGTTGATAAGACGAGTAACTAGTTGTGAATTGTAAAGCGGATCTGGCAATACGTCACGTTTTGGAGCTCTATTTTTACGACTCATTTCTCTTTATCCCCTTTCCTTATGCTTTTGGACGTTTAGTACCGTATTTAGAACGGCCTTGTTTACGATCGTTAACACCTGCAGTATCAAGTGCACCACGGACGATATGGTAACGTACCCCTGGAAGGTCTTTTACACGTCCACCACGAAGAAGAACCACGCTGTGCTCTTGCAAGTTGTGTCCGATACCTGGGATGTAGGCAGTAACTTCGATAAGGTTGCTCAAACGTACACGAGCGAATTTACGAAGGGCTGAGTTAGGTTTTTTAGGTGTCATTGTTCCAACACGAGTTGCAACACCACGTTTTTGTGGTGAAGAAACGTTTGTTTGAACTTTTTTATGACTGTTGTAACCAACGTTCAAAGCTGGTGATTTAGATTTTTCTACTTTTGATTTACGCGGTTTGCGAACCAATTGGTTAATTGTAGGCATCTACATTCTCCTGTGTTTTTTTATTTTTGGTGATGATACACTTGGTGACAGCTATCATCTGTGTGTACTTTTGCAACATTTGTCAGCACGTCCCTGTACACTCTTGAGAGACCAAAAGTAAAAAGTACCGTCTATTATTGTAACAAAATTTTCCCTTGCTTGTCAAGATATTTTTCTTTTTTATTGTTAATTTTAGCTCTGCGTAACTTCTCAAAGTAACTTCCACTTGCCTGACCGAAGTGGAAATTAGTCTAAAACGGATTTTTATGGTGGAATTAAGTGTGAGACTTTCCGTTCCATCGTTGAGAATATGGGAAAAGGTCCGTCAACGATTTCAAAGGAAATTAAGCGCAATCGCATCATGCATCCAACATCCGTCAAATCTGATTGCACGGATTGCCCTCTTCTCAAAAAGCTCCTTATGTCTGTAACAACGCGTTTTTCTCATACTAAAAGCTAGGTTGTGGAAAACTGGAAGTTAGTTTTATATTGAATTGAAATAAGACATGAACAAATTTATTGGGAAAGTCAACTTAATTTCTAGAAATGTTTTAATAGCAACAACGTACTATTCTAGTTTCAATCTGCTATAGAAGTTACCCTTTTCATTCTCTCAAAAGTCAATCATAAAAGAGGAGAAATCGAAGTTCCTCCTCTTCACTGTTTACTATCGAATCAAGTAAATCAAATCGTTACTCATTCACAATTTTTTCATCAACTTTAGGGTTTAGAGTTGTTCCCCAATGTGTAATTGTACGCTGTTGTACTAGTGGTAAGTCTGTGCGGTTGTAAACTGTACGCCATGGTTCCCATACAAGACCCGTCTTTTCTTGAACCTTGATACGAAGATTACGGACATTTCCTTTAAATTGAATCTCTGTTTGGAAGCCTGAAGTTCTGTTTTTCCCGTTATCTTCCCATTGACGTGAACGGATTTCTGGATTTCCTTGTTCATCATATGTAATTTCATCCCAATAGATGTAGTAACGCGCAACATAAGCACCCTTATGATGAAGTTTCAAGAAGCCATTTTTGTAAGAAGTAACCTTCGTTTCGATATAGTCTGTACTATTTTGTAAAGTTGCTTGGGCATTATCTTTTAGGAAGGCAGTCTTATATGAGATTGGCACAGCTGGACTTTGAGCGCTAAAGTTAGCTCCTTCTCTGATGAGTTCCTTCAAGTTTTCGACTGTTCCTGTGACAACTTTGGCGGCACCGCTAGCATTACCTCCTACAATTACCGCTGTTACAGAAGTATTCTTCAATAGACGGCTCCATTCAGAATTTGGAGCAATTGTTGCGCCTTTGATAACCGCATTGATAGCTGCTTTTAATTCAGTAGACTTACTTGTTGACTCAAACTTAACATAGATTTGACGTCCGTAAGAAACGTTTGATACATATACAGGTGGAGTTTGTGAATCAACGCCTCTTTGTTTTAAATCTTCAGGTGTCACACTCTTGTCAAATACAGCCGCTGGATTGGTCGGTGCATCAAATGTCGCTGTATAGTAGATTTGTTTAAAGTTTACAACTTCAATTTGCTTTTCACCCTTTTGCACAGCCTCAAAGTCAATCTTGAGCGGTGCGCCTGCTTTTTCAAAGTCTGCACCAAATTTTGCTTTCAATTGATTCATGCTATAGGCTGTAGTCGATTCATACTGAACACGGGCAGGAACAGAATGGCTAGATGAGTAATTCTTTGTCCATCTTTCAACCAAGGTATTCATCGCAGACTGCATACCACTAGTTGTAGGATCTGCTTCAATTCGGCTGTCAGACTGAATCATACCAGGTAAATCGACGCTGACTGTCCCTTTTGCACGGGCAAGACTAATCAATTCTGGCTGATTTTCTAGCAGATTTTGGTTTGCCTTATACAAGCCACCTAGGAAGACATTTTGATTTCCATTGATGGAAACATCTGCTGTACCTGTAGAGAGGGTTTTCTTGATTTTTTCTACAACGACAAACTCTCCATTTTGTTCCTTAGCACTTGTGTTGTAGCGATTTTCTAAGGTTTCTCCCTTGCGAGTTAAAATATCCAAAGGATCATAAGTTAAGCCAAAAAGGTAGTCTTTCAATGCTGATGTTTGATCTACTACTGGTGCAGTTCTATCCTGTCCAACTTGAGTTGTTGCTGAACGGAATACTTCCACTTCTGCCAAGCTCAATGGGGTATTTTTAGTTTTCAACTCCACTTTTACATAACGAGCGTCTTTGGCTGTGAAGAAAACTTCAAGTTCTGCCTTCCCATTCAAACTATCAAAGTGTTGACGAGCAACTTCTTTTTTTGCTTCATTTAACAAAACAACATCAAAATTGGAAAGACGATTAGCTACATTCCCATCTCCACGATTGTAAAGTTTAACTTTTCCAACATTCTCTGTTTTTCCAAGATCAACTTGCCACCAAGCATTGTCTTCAAAGTTTGTGTGCGTTACAGAATGGTGCCCATAGTCACTATCAACATTACCATCCACTGCTCGTGTAGCAGCTCCTCCATAAGCAGTAGAACTTTGACTAGCTTGTTTTCCACGAGCGATGTTTTCTATCTCAACTGGACGATTCCCTTGCTCTGTAGCCAAAGCTACTCCCTGAGCGTTCAATAAAAAGGCCGCAACAACAGCACTACACACACCGAGTCCACACTTTTTGACAAACCGATGCAAACGTTTTTCTTGATTCATTCCTTATTCCTCCGTTTTGTAATGAATACGTTTTCCTATTTGTCTATAGTCTATCAAATTTCAAGCAAAAGTCAAGCACAAACCAGCAAAAAAGTCAAGAAAATAAGAAGAAAACGTTTGCTGAATTTTTCTGATATTTTCTTTAGATTTCCAGTAAATACTATAGTTTGGAAACTAGATAAAACTTGAGAAGCGCTAGCTTTTTCTCTTCCTATTTATAGTTTCGCTAGATGAACTTTTTAAAGAAATATTAGAGATCAATTTCTGAATAAAAATAGCTGAGAATACATCATCTTCCTAATAACACGGCTTGTCTTATGTGACATTTTTATACTCTTCGAAAATCTCTTCAAACCACGTCAACGTCGCCTTGCCGTACTCAAGTACAGCCTGCGGCTAGTTTCCTAGTTTGCTCTTTGATTTTCATTGAGTATTATCTCCATCATTTATACTGATATATAAAATAGTACGGAAAACTTCTCAAAAGTAAGAATTTCTTTTACAAATCAAAGAAAACGCTTGCACTATTTCCTACTGCATGCTATACTGGTATAAAAATTTATTGATTGGAGAATCATTATGAGAAAAACACCAACTCACACTGAGAAAAAAATGGTCTACAGCATCCGTTCCCTCAAAAATGGAACTGGTTCTGTCCTTATTGGAGCAAGCCTTGTCTTGCTTGCCATGGCTACACCAACTATCTCAGCAGACGAAAGTACACCAACCACTAACGCAAATAATAGTGAAACTACTACTGCCCTTGCCCAGCCTCTTACTGATACAGCAACTAGCACTGGTAAGAAAGAAAGCGATTTTTCTTCACCTAATAATGCAAGCGCTTCCCTAGAGAAAGAAGAAAAACCTGCAACAGAGGCTACCACTCCTGTTGCAAGCCCAGCCGATCCAGCACCACAAACTGGACAAGATCGTTCAAGTGAGACAACTACTTCCGTATCCATGTCAAAAAACTTCCTGAAAAAAACAAGGATGCTCAAGGACTATGGACTTGGGACGATGTTGAAAAACCATCTGAAAATTGGCCAAACGGAGCCTTGTCCTTCAAGGATGCCAAAAAAGATGACTACGGCTATTACCTAGATGTCAAATTAAAGGGAGAAGAAGCCAAGAAAATTAGCTTCCTCATCAACAATACAGCTGGAAAAAATCTAACCGGCGATAAATCTATAGAAAAACTAGTTCCAAAAATGAACGAGGCTTGGTTAGACCAAGATTACAAGGTTTTCTCTTACGAGCCACAGCCTGCAGGAACTGTTCGCGTCAACTACTACCGCACAGATGGCAACTATGACAAGAAATCTCTCTGGTACTGGGGAGATGTGAAAAATCCAAGTAGCGCTCAATGGCCTGACGGAACAGACTTTACGGCTACAGGCAAATATGGCCGCTATATCGACATTCCTCTTAATGAAGCCGCAAGAGAATTTGGATTTTTATTACTAGATGAGAGCAAAGAAGGAGACGACGTGAAAATCCGTAAAGAAGATTATAAGTTTACAGATTTGAAAAATCATAGCCAAATTTTCCTAAAAGACGATGACGAATCAATTTACACAAATCCATACTATGTCCATGATATCCGCATGACAGGGGCCCAACACGTAGGAACTTCTAGCATTGAAAGTAGTTTTTCAACACTTGTCGGTGCTAAAAAAGAGGATATCCTCAAACACTCCAACATCACTAATCACCTAGGAAATAAAGTAGCTATCACCGATGTTGCAATAGATGAAGCTGGTAAAAAAGTGACCTACAGCGGAGATTTCTCTGACACAAAACACCCATATACTGTTAGCTACAATTCCGGCCAATTCACTACCAAAACAAGCTGGCGCCTGAAAGATGAGGCTTACAGCTATGATGGTAAACTTGGAGCTGATCTTAAAGAAGAAGGAAAACAAGTTGATTTGACCCTCTGGTCACCAAGTGCTGATAAGGTTTCTGTCGTTGTCTACGACAAGAATGACCCTGACAAAGTAGTTGGAACTGTCGCTCTTGAAAAAGGGGAAAGAGGAACTTGGAAACAAACTCTAGACAGCACAAACAAACTCGGAATCACCGATTTCACTGGATACTACTATCAATACCAAATCGAGCGTCAAGGTAAAACTGTTCTTGCACTCGATCCTTACGCTAAATCTCTTGCTGCTTGGAATAGCGACGATGCCAAGATTGACGATGCCCATAAAGTGGCTAAAGCCGCCTTTGTAGATCCAGCTAAACTCGGACCTCAAGACTTAACTTATGGTAAGATTCACAATTTCAAGACTCGTGAAGACGCCGTTATCTACGAAGCTCATGTGCGTGATTTCACTTCAGATCCTGCCATTGCAAAAGACTTGACCAAACCATTTGGTACCTTTGAAGCCTTTATTGAAAAACTAGACTACCTCAAAGACTTAGGTGTGACCCACATCCAGCTCCTTCCAGTCTTGTCTTACTACTTTGTCAATGAATTGAAAAACCATGAACGCTTGTCTGACTATGCTTCAAGCAACAGCAACTACAACTGGGGATATGACCCTCAAAACTACTTCTCATTGACTGGTATGTACTCAAGCGATCCTAAGAATCCAGAAAAACGAATCGCAGAATTTAAAAACCTCATCAACGAAATCCACAAACGTGGCATGGGAGCTATCCTAGACGTAGTTTATAACCATACAGCCAAAGTCGATCTCTTTGAAGATTTAGAACCAAACTACTACCACTTTATGGATGCTGATGGGACACCTCGAACTAGCTTTGGTGGTGGACGCTTGGGGACAACCCACCATATGAGCAAACGGATCCTAGTTGACTCTATCAAATATCTAGTTGATACCTACAAAGTGGATGGCTTCCGTTTCGATATGATGGGAGACCATGACGCCGCTTCTATCGAAGAAGCTTACAAGGCTGCACGCGCCCTCAATCCAAACCTAATCATGCTTGGTGAAGGTTGGAGAACCTATGCTGGTGATGAAAATATGCCTACTAAAGCTGCTGACCAAGATTGGATGAAACATACCGATACTGTCGCTGTCTTCTCAGATGACATCCGTAACAACCTCAAGTCTGGTTATCCAAACGAAGGTCAACCTGCCTTTATCACAGGTGGCAAGCGTGATATCAACACTATCTTCAAAAATCTCATTGCTCAACCAACCAACTTTGAAGCAGACAGTCCTGGAGATGTCATCCAATACATCGCAGCCCATGATAACTTGACCCTCTTTGACATCATTGCCCAGTCTATCAAAAAAGACCCAAGCAAGGCTGAGAACCATGCTGAAATCCACCGTCGTTTGCGACTTGGAAACCTCATGGTCTTGACAGCTCAAGGAACTCCGTTTATCCACTCTGGTCAGGAATACGGGCGTACCAAACAATTCCGTGACCCGGCCTACAAGACTCCAGTAGCAGAGGATAAACAACCAAACAAATCTCACTTGTTGCGTGATAAGGATGGCAATCCATTTGACTATCCTTACTTCATCCATGACTCTTACGATTCGAGTGATGCTATTAACAAGTTTGACTGGACTAAGGCTACAGATGGAAAAGCATATCCTGAAAATGTCAAGAGCCGTGACTATATGAAAGGGTTGATTGCCCTTCGTCAATCTACAGATGCCTTCCGACTTAAGAGTCTCCAAGATATCAAAGACCGTGTCCACCTCATCACTGTCCCAGGTCAAAATGGCGTGGAAAAAGAGGATGTAGTGATTGGCTACCAAATCACTGCTCCAAACGGTGATATCTACGCAGTCTTTGTCAATGCGGATGAAAAAGCTCGCGAATTTAACTTGGGAACTGCCTTTGCCCACCTCAGAAATGCTGAAGTTTTAGCAGATGAAAACCAAGCAGGACCAGTCGGAATTGCCAACCCTCAAGGACTTGAATGGACTGAAAAAGGCTTGAAATTGAATGCCCTTACAGCCACTGTTCTTCGAGTCTCTCAAAATGGAACTAGCCATGAGTCAACTGCAGAAGAGAAACCAGACTCAACCCCTTCCAAGCCTGAACATCAAAATGAAGCTTCTCACCCTGCACATCAAGATCCAGCTCCAGAAGCTAAACCTGATTCTACTAAACCATCTGCAACAGTAGCTGATGCAGAAAATAAACCTAGCCAAGCTACAACTGGTTCACAAGCTTCACAACCAGCACAAGAAGCACAAGCATCATCTGTAAAAGAAGCGGTTCGAAACGAATCGGTAGAAAACTCTAGCAAGGAAAATATACCTGCAACCCCAGATAAACAAGCTGAACTTCCAAATACAGGAATCAAAAACGAAAACAAACTCCTATTTGCAGGAATCAGCCTCCTTGCGCTCCTTGGTCTCGGTTTCTTACTAAAAAATAAAAAAGAGAACTAAACTAGCCCTCCTATAGAACTATCCCCCAAGCCTTAACGCTCGGGGGATTGATTTTTGCCCTGATAAGCCTATCTATCAAATCATATATTCTACACTATAGGTCGCATCCGAGAGTATTCGTGCCAAAAATTGCTTGGTTCGTTCTTCTTTTGGACGACTAAAGAAATCATGGGCATTATTTTCTTCAACAATTTTCCCACCGTCCATAAAAATAACATGATTGGCTACATCTCTAGCAAAACCCATCTCATGAGTCACTACTACCATAGTAACTCCTTCTTTAGCTAACTGTTTTAAAACATCTAAAACATCCCCTACCAACTCTGGATCCAAGGCCGATGTTGGCTCATCTAATAAAATGACCTCTGGTTTCACAGCAATGGCACGCGCAATACCGATTCGTTGTTGCTGGCCTCCAGAAAGCTGAGAGGGATAGTAAGCTTTATAAGCTAGTAAACCAACTTTTTCTAAGGCAGCTTCCGCACGTTTTGTTGCTTCTTCCTTAGGAATTTTCCGAGCAATAATCAAGCCCTCCAAAATATTTTCCAAGGCCGTTTTATTAGCAAATAAATTATAATGTTGAAAAACGAAAGCAGTCTTCTTGCGAATTTCTAAAATATCTTTTTTAGTCAATTTTCCAAGGTCGTATTCTTTATCAGCAAGCTTCAAAGAGCCACTATCGGCTTTTTCTAAATGATTGAGACATCTGAGAAAAGTCGTTTTACCTGATCCAGATGGCCCCAATATTACAACCACATCCCCTTGGTTGACCTTGAGATTAACATCTCCCAGGACTTGTCTGTCTCCAAATTTTTTTGCAACATGTTCTACTTGTAACATTGTCTCCTCCTATGCTAAACCTGTACTGGGCACTACTTGTCCCTTTCTTCTTTGAATATAGCGTTTCTCTAAGATTGAAAAGCCCCATTGAATCAATCCGCAAATAAGAATGTACTGTAAAAAGATCACAAAATAGGATTCAAAATACTGATAACCATAAGACGCTTCAACACGGGCAATTGCTGTAATATCCTTAATGGTCATCACAAAGACCAAAGAGGTTCCTTTTACAATATTTATGACTAGATTAGCCAGATTGGGCAAGGCTGATTGCAAGGCCTGTGGAAAAACAATCCTCACATAAGCCTGACTAGTGGTTAAACCAATCGCTTGTGCAGCTTCTAATTGTCCCTTATCCACAGTCAAAATAGCCGAACGTAAGATTTCTGATAAACTACCTGTTGTCATCAAACTATAGATAATAAAAGCATAATAGATCGGATTGAGTTTAAAGATATCAACATCACTCCCTATGCTTTTGAGAAATTGATTGAGCAAACTCGGAAACAAACTATAAAAGAAAAGAATCAGCAAAATCGGAGGTGTTGCTCTTATAAAAGCTAGATACACGAGAGAGAAAGTTCGAACACCTTTGACTTTATATATTTGTCCCAGAGCTAAAAACAAGGCTGGTCCAAAACTTAAGACCATGGCTACAATCATAATGATTAAGGTGGTTGGCACCCCTTTTAAGGTCTCTAAAAAAGTTTTCGCAATATAGTCTAAATCCATATCCTATCTCCCTTTCGTTTCCAAAGATTTTTCTAACAAGCGACTCAAGAAGGAAACAGCCAAGGCTACACCCCAATAAAGAATGGCAACCGCTGTATAGGTTTCAAGAGAGTAATTCCCCAAATTGCGACTGATTAAGAGATTCCCAGCTCCCATGACATCCACAAAACCAATCGTATAGGCTAGGGCAGCGTCCCGCATCAAATTTAGAATAGCGGTCGTCATATTTGGAAGAGCCACTTGAAAAGCCTGAGGAAAAATGATTCTCCAAAATGTCTGACTAGGGGTCAGACCAATACTGACTCCAGCTTCCATCTGACCTTTGGGAATTGCCTGATAGGACGCCTTAAATACTTCTGCAATGATAGCCGCAAATAGCAAGACCATGGTGAATAAGACGAAGACCGTCTTAGACCAGTTGTTGATATCTAAATTCAGCCACCATTTTAAAAATTCAGGTAAACCATAAAAAACTAAAAACAGTAAGACAATGGGGGGAGTACAGCGAAGAGTGAAAATATAGCCCTTAGAAAGACCTGCAAAAGTCTTGTCTTCTCCCACTTGAGCCCAAGCCAGTAAGCCACCGAAAAGGGAACCAAGGATTGTAGTAAAAAAGAGAATGGACAAGGTCATCGGAAGAGCCTGCCATAAGGTGGGTAAAAATTGGAACACTCTTGAAAAGTCATATGAAACCATGTAAACCTCTTTCTAATACTCAATGAAAATCAAAAAGCAAACTAGGAAACTAGCCGCAGATTGCTCAAAACAGTGTTTTGAGGTTGTGGATAGAACTGACAAAGTCAGTAACCATACCTACGGCAAGGCGACGTTGACGTGGTTTGAAGAGATTTTCGAAGAGTATAACACGCCTGACTGCTCATCTAATCTCTATCAACGTAGCTAAAAACATCTTCTTTGAAGTATTTTTGAGAAAGTTTAGCTAGAGTTCCATCTTCTTTTAATTCTTTAATCGCTTTTTCATACTCTTTAGCAAACTTCTCACCCTTTTCATCACGGTGAATCAAGGGATAGGTTGGAATTCCTTTATAAGGGAACCAGCTAAGTTTGTCCGCATATTGGTGGTAAGAACCATCCTCTGCTGTCACTGCTTTTTCAAAAGACAACTTGATGTCAAAGAAAGCATCATAACGTCCTTCTAAAACCCAAGCATAAGCATCTGCCACCTTGAAAGATTCAGCAGCTGTCAACTCAATTGGTGTATCCTTGTGCTTGTCATTATAGCTATTAATCACATTCCACTGGGCATTTTGAGGAGAGATGGGTACTAATTTCCCTTTATTTTTGGCGAAATCATCAATATTCTTATATTTAGCTTCATCTCCTTTTCTGACAGTAAAACCAATAATGCTGGCTCCTACTGGCTCAGATGGAATAATGAATTTCTTAGCCCGTTCATCTGTATACCAAGCACCTTTAGTTCCAATATCGTACTTGCCAGACTCAAGTCCAATCAAGAGATCATCATCACTAGTTCCAGTATACTCAAATTTATAATCTGCTAATTTCTCATCCACCGCCTTTAAAACAGCGACTTCATAACCATCTGATTCCCCTTTTTCGTCAATAAAATCATAAGGGACATAGTTTTGAGTATGGGCAACTTTTAAAGTTGTTACTTGTCCAGACGAAGCTGCATCTGCACCTTTAGCAGATGCTCCCGACAAAGTCCTACCAATAATCGTTGCTCCAAGCACTGCCACAACCGCAACTCCACCAACAATCCATGTTTTCTTACTCATATTCTTCTCCTTTATTTAGCTACTGCTTCTCTCACCCACTGGATACGCTCCACTGCAATATCGTTTGGAATGGTACAATCTGCTCCAAGTATGAGGCCATCTTTCCCTGTTTCTTCTACCAATCGTTTGGTTTCAGCCTGAATTTCTTCCTTACTGCCTCGATAGAGAAGGCCATCTTTACCGTTTTCAAATCCTCCCAGAACAGCACGACCCTTGAAAATCTCACGACCTTCTTTTAGACTAATCCCTTCTGGACCAACTGCCCAGTTAAAAACATGAGCTGGATAGTCTGCAAAGATATGAATATCGTTTCGAGCTCCTTCATAGCCACAGATATGAAGGATATTTACCCCACCAACCGACTTAGCCGCATTTAAAACAGTCAGTTCACTCGGCTCAATAATCTCCTGATAGGCTTCAGCAGAAACACGCGCATCCTGAATACTTTGCACACTGAGATAAATACCATCTACTCCTGCATCTTTAATAATAGCTTGACTCAAGCTAGCGATATCTTGCGCAATCACATCAAGGACTTTTTTCAATTTCTGAGAATCTTGAACTAAGAAATCTGCAATGAGATCATCTCCACCAGACACTTCTCCAAGTAACCATTTGAGGTAGGTCACAGGCGCAAAAATATTGTAAATAGCAACAATATCTTCCGTAAACTCCTGCTTAATCTTCTTCACTAATTCTACCTGCTCTCTAATCCACGGATGATCTTTACCCAGAGGTTGAATCTCCGACAGCTCTTGGAGTGACTTCCCTTTGGCAATAACTGGATTTGGATAAGCAAAATAGCCATCACTCATCAACTTGATAAAGTCTGGATGTAGGTCACGGATAAAACGTTTGTGACCTTGTATGTTCTTTTCAATAATCACAGGATTGGAAAATCCCTTTAACCATTCCTCTTCTGATGTAAAGTGGTGCCAAAAACCTACAGGTACACGGTCAACCACTTCTCCTCTAAATGCTTTTAAAACCCATTCTCTTTTTTCTAACATCTCTATTCTCCATTTCTTTCTTTTTCAACTAATAAAATACTGGCAATATCATTGGTTTGAATAAAGGGAAGACTTCTCTTCTGAAAATCCTGAATCCCATGACATCTTGGGCCTTCCTTACAAGCAAGTCCCTTTGTAAGACTGATCGCAAGTAAGATGACAAAGCCGAGGGCCGTCCCTACCAATAGCCACTTTTTTCTTTTCATAAGGCTCTCCTATTCTAACATAGCAGCCTGACGAATCCAGTCCAATCTTTCTAATTCAAAGTCATCTGGAACCGTGCAATCCGCTCCAAGAAGGACTCCTCTAGTCCCAGCTTCAGCCAACAATCGTTTGGTTTCCTCTTGTAGTGCAGCCTTTCTACCTCAATAAAGCAGGCTCTGCTTCCCATTTTCAAAACCACCCAAGACCGCTTTGCCATGAAATAGCTCCTGACCTTGAGGTAAACTGACTGCTTCATGGTGGGTTGCCCAATTGAAAACCTGGGCTGGATAATCTTTGAAAATAGTCACATTGTTACTGGCACCTTGGAAACCGCAGATATGCAGGATATTTACCCCACCTACCTGATTGGCAGCTTCTAAAACCTTTATGTTACTTGGCTCAATATAGGTCTGATACAATTCTGCTGTGATGCGCTCATCCTGAATTTCTTGTGTACTGAGATAGATTCCATCTGCTCCACCATCCTGAATGATTTTTTTAGTTAGGATAGCGATATCCTCAGCTATCACGTCTAAAACATCCCTGAATAGCTCTGGATTTTCAAGAAAAAGATCTGAAACCTCCTTATCACCTCTAGAAGTCTCTGTACGAAACCACCTTTTCAAATAGGAGATCGGAGAAAAAATATTGTAAAATGATGCAATGTCCTCAGTGAAGGTTGCTCGAATAGCCTCTACCACTTCTACTTGTTGCTGAATCCAAGGATGGTTTTCACCAATCGACTCAATAGAAGCTAACTCCTGAAGACTTGTAACCTTAGGACTGTAGACATTACTTGGATAAATGAAAAATCCGTCACTCATCATTTTGACAAAATCAGGATGGATTCTTTCAACGTACTTCCGATGTCCCTCTACACTTTTTTGAAAGATACGTGGATTATTTAAACCTTGTCCTTTTTCCTCCAGTATTACAAAATGAAACCAAAAGCCAACAGGAACCCGTTCCACCTCTTCTCCTCGAATAGCTCTAAAAACTAGCTCTCTTTTACTTGTCATACTTCTCTCCTTCCATTTGGATTGAAACCATCTTACCACTCCTTTTGACCTTTTCCCAATATATATTGACTATCGACTTGATTGGGATTGTTTATATCAATAGAGAAAAAAATCTCTGAAAAGCTTGATTTTACTAGCTTTTCAGAGATTTTTTCTGTTTATTGCTTTTTAAAATAGTTGTTATATAGATTTTTTATCAGCCTGATTAGTATTTTTTATTAAGCCTCTTTCATGGCAAAGTAAGCCCGGACTTTGGGTGCTACTTGTGTTCCGAATAGTTCAATAGCTCTCAGAACCTGATCATGAGGCATAGAACCAAGAGGTAGGTGCAACATGAAGCGGTCCAAATCTAAATCCTCTATCATGCGAATCAATTTTTCGGCCACCTGATCTGGATTGCCCACAAACATGGCGCCATTTGATCCTACCTGCTCCAAATATTGCTTATAACGCAATTCTTGCCAGTGTGGACGGTCTTTGGAAATAGCATCCACTACTTGCTTGGTCGGATGGAAATAATCTTTCACAGCCTGCTCGCCATCTTCAGCAATCCAACCCCAAGAATGGACCCCAACCTTTAGTTCATGACTGGCATGGTCTGCTTCGCTCCCAATCTCACGATAAGCCTGAATCAACTTTTTAAAATAACGAGGGTTACCACCAATAATGGCATAGACAATCGGTAGGCCTGCCTGAGCAATCTTTACTGTTGATTCGACATGACCACCTGTCGCTATCCACAAGGGTAATTTGTCCTGAACTGGACGAGGATAAACTTCTTTACCAGCAATCGTTTGGGTCAATCGACCTTTCCAGTCTAGCTTTGTCTTTTCATTGACTAACTGGAGCAAGTCTAATTTCTCATCAAAAAGGGCTTCGTAGTCTTTCAAATCATAGCCAAACAGAGGAAATGATTCCGTGAAAGAACCCCTTCCAGCCATAATCTCCGCACGTCCATTTGACAAAGCATCGATAGTGGCATATTGTTGGAATAAGCGAATCGGATCCATACTCGAGAGAATGCTGACTGCACTGGTCAAACGGATTTTCTTGGTATTGACTGCCCCAGCTGCCAGGACAATCTCTGGGGCTGATACTGCAAAATCCTCTCGATGGTGCTCACCAATCCCATACACATCCAAACCAACCTTGTCAGCCAGTTCAACCTCTGCTAGCAACTGGCGAATGCGTTCGTCATGACTGTAAGTTTGCCCAATCCCTTCAAGCTCCGTTGTTTCCCCAAATGTTGAAATTCCCAATTCTACCATTGTGACTCTCCCTATCTACTCTGTCCTTCAATTTGAAAAATTATTCTAATACTCAATGAAAANNCAAAGCACTGCTTTGAGGTGGTAGATAGAACTGATGAAGTCAGCTCAAAATACTGTTTTGAGGTTGCAGATGGATGCTAACCTGATTTGAAGAGATTTTCGAAAAAGATTAAATATACTCTACAATTTGCTCAATCAATTCTGGGTCGTCTAAACCTGTAACTTGTATAACAACATCTTTGACTGATTGTTTAGCCAACAATTCACCTAATCGAATACTTTCTTCATCATTTACATCGCGATAGTCAAAGGCATAGCCAACTGTTTTAAGTAGGTTTTTATATGACAAACTGAGTTCTTTCAATTCACGTATCGGCCGGATGAATCGTTCATTATAGCCTAATTTTCGGATTGGAGTACGAGCTACGCGACTAACTTCGTCCACTATGAAAGGATTTTCAAACCGTTCTATAATGACTTTGTGATAATTCTCCAATTCTTTTTTATCAAAGTTCCATTTGGCAATCAAGAGACTCCGAATTTCAGCTAATACAGATTCAATCCGAGATTTGATATTAGGATTTTGAAGAGCTTCCAAAATTGTCTCGGCACCATAATGCGCACCAATGTAAGCTGAAGTTGCATGTCCAGAATTGACTGAAAAAAGTTTTCGCTCAATAAAGGGTTCTAAATCTTCTTCATAATGCACATCTTTTAGACGTAAATCTGGATTTTTAAGACGCTTGGTTTCCACGACCCATTCATTAAAGGGTTCGACCACAACAAAAAGGGAATCTTCGTGACTTTGTGCTGGAACAATCCTGTCTACTGCAGCATTTGGAAAACCTATGTAGTTATCAGCAAATGTCAAACCTTCCGGACTTAAATATTTCTTGACTTCTTGATAAAGAAATTGAGACCCGCCAATCATATTTTCACAGGCCATAACATCCAATGCCTGTGTATTTCCTGCAACTCGGCGAGCTTCGATTCCTTTGGCTAGAAGTTCAGCGATAAAAGGGAGTATATTAGGTCCGATTGCAGTAGTAATAATATCCGTCTTTTGAATCGCTTCAATGACTTGCTCAGGGTCTTCTTTGCTATTAATGCCAGCCACATTAGTTACTTCTATACGAGACTGTCCTTTCTGTGCAATTTCAATTTCATACTTGCCCTTTTCATTTAGAGCATGAATTATCTGATTATTGACATCCACAAAATCAATATGGAAACCATTTTTAAATAGAATTTCACCTATAAAACCACGACCGATATTACCGGCACCAAAATGAACAGAATGTTTCATTCAATTTCTCCTTTTCCTATTTGAGGGACATATATACTAGATGACAAATGACGAAATTCAATTATTCAACAGCATCAAATAAGCGCAACACTTCCTCTTTTGACTGAGCATCTGCTAGTTTAAGAACATTATCTACATCTGCACAGAAGATAGAAATTTTCTGAATAATTTCTAAGTGTTCATTACCAATACCAGCAATACCAAAAAGAACCGTTGCCACTTGAGGGTTAGATACATTCCCAAAATCAACCCCTCTAGGGACTTGAACGACTGTAATACCAGACTTGAGGACATCATTTTTTGCTGCATCTGTCCCATGCGGTATGGCGATAAAGTTACCCATGTAAACAGATAGCTCTTTATCTCGCTCAATCATGGCTTCAATATAGTCTTCATTAACATATCCACCCTCATAAAGAACTTGCCCACAATAACAAATAGCTTCCTCCTTGTTAGAAAATTGTTTATTAAGCTTAATCAAATGTTTTTCAAGTTTCATATTAGTTCTCCAATTTCTTAATTTTTTCTTTAAAAATAGTATTTAGCATCTGATAAATAATGGATTGATTTCCCGTCTTGTAAATCTCTGTATAAAGATGATTTTCAATAATCGACTGACTGATAGCTGTCATTAAATCTCTAGCTTCCTCGCTAGCTTCTTTAGACATTAGCATTAGCAGACACCTTTTGACCTCTTCTTCCTCTCGTTTCATTGACAATGCGGAGATAGGTAGTTTGAGTTCAAACATAGTAAAACTATTTGTTGTTACTTTGCTAGACTGACTATGTAAAAGCACCAGACCAGTATTAGGAATAGCCATAGGACTATTCTGGAAGTGAGATAACAATTTTCTTGTTAGGTAATCTCTGTCACTCACATTCTTCTGATATTGGATGATTTGTTCTACCGTGTGCTCAAATGATTGATTATTCTCCAATTGAACCAACTCGAATTGACTCAAAAGCTGACTACTAGATATTAAATAATCTTGCAAGTCATAACTTTTCTCTGGAGCGATAGCATCACGCGCGACAATTGTACGATGTGCCTGTACATACTGAAGTCGTTCCTGTAATTCAAGCAGTTCTTTGACGGTTGGAAAACTAGAAATTACATCGATTTCCTGATTAGTCAGCGGCTTGGTAGATAAAATATAATCATACTGACTGAGATCAATACTGTGGTAATCTACTAGAGACTGAATATCTATCAACTCTACAAAAGGAGCAACACTCTTAATTTTACTGACTAATAAATCTCTAGTGACCCGACGTTCATCCGTTAAAAGCAAAACACGGACTGGATAAATCTCTGGACTACGGCCTAAGCTAGAGATAAAATGTAGGGCAATCATGCCATACTCATACTCTGTATGAAGATATTTCGGAAAAATATCATTCACTAAAAGACTGATGACTGTATAAAGAAATTTATTCCTTTCAACTAAAATCTGGACAGATTCTGGCAAATTTTCACCCTGAAAAAGGATAGGGACGCCTAAACTGAGCCGAATATGATGGAAAAGAAAATTGAATAAAACCTTGTCCTTAAAAAAGTCAATCTTGGTATACATGGAAACCGTATCAATCAGATTTGAAATATTGTAGAAAAATTCACCATCAAATTTCTCCGTAAAGAGCGGATTGTCCTGACGTTTAATGATTAATTCATCCAAGATGCTCGCAAAATAGATAATTTCCTGAATACTATAAAATTGTGCAGTCTGCTTAGAGTAAGCTTGAAAAATTTTTTGAGAAATTTCCAAAGCCTGCTTACTAGTATTAGGTGAATTTTCAATGTTTTGCTCCTGACCTATAAGAGATAACAAGATCGCAAAAAACATCTTCATCCTAGCATCCATATCTGGAAAACCTGACAGTTGCTTATTAACAATCTGACTGGCCAGCCTAGTTCTATCTGCTTCTAAAATATCAAAGCTCCCAAAATTACCGGTTGAAAAATCTGCTACTGAGATACAGTTTGTCAGTAAAATAGCCAAAAATCTTCTCTTACCAACTGAATCACCAGAAATACGATAACCTTTTTGTCGTTCAATTTTCAGATCAAAGTCTAAAAGACGCTTATCAATATCTGAAATATCCTGAATAATAGTTACATTACTGACTTTCATGCACTCTTGCAATGCTTCATTGGTGACAAAACCACTCTCAGTCAGAAGGCGATAGGTAATCAACTCTTGTCTTTCTTGGGGACTATACTCAACTAACACTTCAAGTTCTGTCGGCAAATCATCCAACTCTCCAGTCAAAATATAGTATTTCCCATGCTTCGTTATTTCGATTCCATATTGCTCCATGCTATCTGTCAAATCTGATAAAGTTCGATAAATTGTTCTAGATGAAACCTGTAAGATTTCAGTCATGTCTTGCATTGAAAGCTTCCCTACATGTAGGAAAGCCTTCAATAATTGTTCTTCTCGTTTGGTTAATAGCATTCGTAATTTAGAAACCTCTAGTTCTATTTGTACATTCTAACAGCCATTTTGTCATATTCTGGTGTTGTTACTAAACTATCCACAATAAGAAATTGAGAATTCGGTGCTGTTTGCTGCACTTCTGCCTGTAAAGAAATAGTTGTTACAATCATTATGTTTTTAGAATTAAATTCACCTAATTCTGAAATTTTGGCAGTAGAAACTGGAATACGAATATTCTTGTTTCTAAAGATAGCCCGAATCGTTTCACAGCCCATAGTTGCAGATCCCTGTGCTTTACCATAAGCAACTACTACAGCATCAATATGGTTAAGGTCAATTTCCTGACTATCTACTGATGCTGAAGTTGATATATCTCCTTCAATTTCTGCTATTGGAGAAGCTCCTGTTAATGAAGCTACAATTTCATCATAACGAGGGGACGCTAAGAAATTATCAACAGAAACATGAATAGCACTTGGACTCTTGTCTTTAGCTCTTGGTGTCAGTTCTTCCTGAGTAACAATTAATGTTTTTGGTGTATCAAGCAAATTTGAGATTGCCTGATTAGATACTGGAATCTCTAGACCTGCTTTTTTAACCTTATCTCGAAGAATACTAGCTCCCATAGCAGAGCTTCCCATACCAGCATCGCAGGCGAAAATGATTTTTTCCACTGAGTCTGTCGAAACAACTGCATCAACAGAAGTTGATACTAACTGACCTTTAGACTGAGCCTTAGCTGCTTGGGTAGCCGCCTGAGCAGCTTCGAGCGAATCCTCAGTTGACTTGTCTGCATGAAGAATAAGGGCTGCTACAAGGAAAGAAACAACTGCTGCCACTAAAACACCTAGAAGAACATTTAGATGGGGCCAAACGCCTTTTGGCGCCGTAGCCATAATCGCAATAATAGAACCTGGTGAAGCTGGAGATTTAAGACCAGCGTCTAAGAGTTGAAAAGTAAAAGTTCCAGAGATACCTCCTGCCATAGCAGCTAAAAATAGAGTAGGCTTCATCATAACATAAGGAAAGTAAATTTCATGAATCCCTCCGAAGAAATGAATAAGCATTGCCCCCCAAGAAGAAGATTTAGCAGAACCTTTACCGAATACAGCATAAGCTAATAGAATTCCCAGGCCTGGTCCAGGATTAGCTTCCAATAGGAAGAGAATTGACTTACCAGCTTGAGCTACCTGTTCTACTCCCAGAGGAGTAAAAATGCCATGATTGAGGGCATTATTGAGGAAAAGGACTTTAGCCGGTTCGATGATAATATTAGCTATAGGAAGGAGGCGAGCATTAACAATAGCCTCAACACCATTCCCAACAGCTCCAGTAAGAGTCGATACGACTGGACCGATTGCGTAGAAAGCCAAAAGCAATAATGCAAAACCAACGAGACCAGCTGAGAAATTATTAACTAACATTTCAAATCCGGGACGAATTTTTTCCTGGAACTTTTCATCAAATTTCTTGATAGTCCATCCTCCCAGTGAGCCCATTACCATAGCTCCGATAAACATAGGAACACTAGAACCTGTGATTGCACCAACAGTAGCAATAGCTCCTACAACGGCACCACGTTGACCATGGATCATATATCCACCTGTGTAACCAATCAGGATTGGCAATAAATACGTTAACATAGAACCAACAACAGTAGCTAACTGTTCATTTGGCAGATAGCCATCAGCGATAAAGAGGGCAGTCAACACTCCCCAAGCAATAAATGCTCCAATATTGGGCATAACCATATTTGAAAGCGATGTCCCTAGTTTTTGAACTCTGACTTTCAATGATACTTTTTCTTCCATTAGGATCATCCTCCTTTTCTTAAAACTAGTATATACAAAGTTAAAAACCTTTAAAACTAAAGTTTTGTCACAGATTTTGTGCCAAAACTTTACTTTTGACGAGGCTGGGCAAAAAGGCTTAAAAATGATAAAACGCATCATATCAGGTGTACAAAACCTTAATATGATGCGTTTTATCATGGAAAGATTTACTGAATTTTCTCTTCAAATTGAGTTTTTGCCCAGCTTCCTCTTTTTATAGTAGTTTGAAATAAGATACGAACAAATCAATTGGAAAATTCAAATTAATTTCTAGAAATATTTTAGTATTCCTGTGTACTGTTCTAAATTCAATCTGCTATAATTATTGAAAAGTAAACCCCTATCATCATTTGTAACATAAAAAATAGGCTGTAAAACCTTATAGGATAAACCTATGGCTTTACGCCCGTATATTCATAGATTCTATTCTACCGTTACTGATTTAGCAAGGTTACGTGGTTTGTCCACATCAAGACCACGGTGGAGGGTTGCAAAGTAAGCGACCAATTGTGTTGGTACGACCATTGAAATTGGTGAGAGGTAAGGGTGTACAGTCGTAAGGACGATATCGTCTGTCTCTTTAGCAACATTTTCTTCTGCGATAGTGAGGACTTTTGCACCACGGGCTGCCACCTCTTGGATATTTCCACGAGTGTGGTTGGCAAGGACTGGATCTGACAAGAGAGTCAAAACAGGTGTTCCTTCTTCAATCAAGGCAATAGTTCCGTGCTTGAGTTCTCCTGCCGCAAAGCCTTCACACTGGATGTAAGAAATCTCTTTAAGTTTGAGACTTGCTTCCATGGCTACGTAGTAATCTTGACCACGTCCGATGTAAAAGGCGTTACGAGTTGTTTCAAGTAGCTCACGAACCTTGACTTCAATGGTTTCTTTCTCTGAAAGAGTTGATTCGATAGACTGAGCTACGATTGACAACTCATGAACTAAATCAAAGGCTTGCGCTTTGGCATTGCCATTTGCTTCTCCGACTGCTTTTGCAAGGAAGGCAAGGGCTGCAATTTGCGCTGTATAGGCCTTGGTTGAGGCTACGGCAATTTCAGGACCTGCGTGAAGGAGCATGGTATGGTTAGCTTCACGTGAAAGGGTTGAACCTGGGACATTTGTCACTGTCAAGCTTGGGATTCCCATTTCATTAGCCTTGACCAAAACCTGACGGCTATCCGCTGTTTCACCAGACTGGCTGATAAAGATGAAAAGTGGTTTCTTGCTGAGAAGTGGCATACCGTAGCCCCACTCAGATGAGATTCCAAGTTCAACTGGCGTATCTGTCAATTCTTCCAACATTTTCTTAGAAGCAAATCCTGCGTGGTAAGATGTTCCAGCTGCAAGGATGTAGATACGGTCTGCGTCTTGAACAGCCTTGATAATAGCTGGGGCTACGGCAACTTGACCAGCCTCATCTGTGTAGGCTTGGATAAGTTTCCGCATAACCGTTGGTTGCTCGTCAATTTCCTTGAGCATGTAGTAAGGATAAGTTCCCTTACCGATATCTGACAAGTCAAGTTCTGCAGTATAGCTAGCACGTTCACGACGATTGCCATCATAGTCTTGAACTTCTACGCTATCTGCCTTGACGATTACCAACTCTTGGTCATGAATTTCCATATATTGATTAGTCTCACGAATCATAGCCATAGCATCTGAACAGACCATGTTATAGCCTTCTCCAAGACCAATCAAAAGTGGTGATTTATTCTTAGCTACGTAGATAACTTCAGGATCTTGTGAGTCAACCAAGGCAAAAGCATAAGAACCACGGATGATGTGAAGAGCTTTTTTGAAAGCTTCAAGAACTGACAAGCCATCTTCTTCCGCAAATTTTCCGATCAAGTGAACGGCGATTTCCGTATCTGTTTGCCCTTTGAAGTTGTGCCCCGCAAGGTATTCTTCCTTGATTTCAAGATAGTTCTCAATCACCCCGTTATGCACCAAGACAAAACGTTCAGTCTCAGAGCGGTGTGGGTGAGCATTGTCTTCCGTTGGTTTTCCGTGAGTCGCCCAACGAGTATGTCCAATACCAGTTGTTCCCTCCACACCAGCTGTCTTAGCAGACAATTCTGCAATACGGCCAACCGCCTTGACCAGATGATTTTCAGCACCACCTAGGACAAAAATTCCCGCAGAATCATAGCCACGGTATTCAAGCTTTTCAAGCCCTTGAATCAAAATATCAGTTGCATTTGTGTTTCCAACAACACCAACAATTCCACACATAGTATATACGACACAGACAAGCTGTGCTTTCTCCTTAAAATTGGTATAGTCTAATTCTTCTTTTATAGAATCAGCAAAAACAGTATATACTTGTTTTTTTCACTTGTCAAGAGTAAAAATTGGTATAGTTCACATTAACTTCTTGTAAACAAAAAACTCTGACCAATTAGGATAATCAGTCAGAGTCCTTTTTAAAATCCATTATTATCGCTTAATTCCTTGAACCAGTGCCCTGATTTCTTCAGACGGCGTTCTTGCGTTTTCAAGTCCAATTCAACCAAACCATAGCGATTTTTATAGCTGTTGAGCCATGACCAACAGTCAATAAAGGTCCAAATTAAGTAGCCCTTACAATTGGCTCCGTCTTCAATAGCACGGTAAAGTTCGCGAAGATGACCTTTTACAAAGTCAATACGGTAATCATCTTGAATCATTCCATTCTCACGGAATTTTTCTTCCCCTTCAACACCCATACCATTCTCTGTCAACATCCACTCAATATTGCCATAGTTTTCCTTGATATTTTGGGCAATGTCATAAATCCCTTGCTCATAAATCTCCCAGCCACGGTGAGGATTAATTTTACGTCCAGGCATCACATAAGGCTCATAAAAATGTTCTGGTAAGAGTGGACTCTCTGGATGCTTCGCAAATCGAGGAGCCATAACACGCAAAGGTTGATAGTAGTTGACACCAAGGAAGTCCACCGTATTGTCACGAATGAGCTCCAACTCCTCCTCTGTAGCATCAGGCAAGAGCCCGTATTCATGCAAGATTTCTACCAACTCCTGTGGATAAGTCCCCAAAACAGACGGATCTAAGAAAGATTGGGCCTGAAAAAGGTCCGCAATACGAGCCGCCTTGACATCAGCAGGATGCTGGCTACGTGGATAAGCCGGTGTCAAGTTTAAGACAATCCCAATCTTGGAATCAGGCAAGAGTTCATGACAGGCCTTAACCGCCCGACTGCTGGCCAATTGTGTATAATAAGCTACTTTAACCGCTACCTCTGCATCCACCTTATGTGGATAATGGGCATCGTAAAAATAGCCAAATTCTACTGGAACGATTGGCTCGTTAAAGGTAATCCATTGATCCACTAAATCTCCATAAGTCTCAAAACAAAAACGAGCATAGTCTTCATAGGCTGAGACTGTCGCCTTATTTTCCCAACCATCCCCATCCTCTTGAAGGGCAAAAGGCAAATCAAAATGATAAAGATTGACTAACAGACGAATCCCTTTGGCCTTAATAGCCTCAAAAACCTTACGGTAAAAATCTACACCCTGAGAATTGACTTTTCCACGTCCTTGTGGAAAAATCCGTGACCACTGAATAGAAGTTCGAAAGGCCGTGTGACCAGTTTCTAACAGGAGGTCGATATCCTGTTCCCAATTTTCATAAAAGGTCGATGTTTTATCTGGACCAATCCCATTATAGTATCGATTTGGCTCCACTCGGTACCAATAATCCCAGAGATTATCTCCCTTACCGTCACCAGCTACACGTCCTTCTGTTTGTGGTCCAGAAGTAGAGGATCCCCAGACAAAATCCTTTGGAAATCTTAGCATACATTTACCTCTTTATCTAGTCATTTTTCCCATTATACAGAAAAAACAAGGTAAAAACTAGTTACATTTTTTCCTTGTTTTTCTTCTGATTATAGTTTTTATTTCTTGCTGAGGATTTCAAGCGTTTCAAGTAAGTTATCTGCATGAACTTCGATAGTATCACCAGTCGCTTTAATCTTCACTTCTACGATGCCATCGGCTGCTTTCTTCCCAACAGTGATACGGATTGGCAATCCAATCAAGTCGCTATCGCTGAATTTAACACCAACACGTTCGTTACGGTCATCCGTCAAGACTTCGTAACCAGCTCCCATCAAGCTTGCTTCAAGCTTTTCTGTCAAGGCTTGTGCTTCTTCGTCCTTGACATTGACAGTGATCAAGTGCACATCAAATGGTGCCAATTCTTTAGGGAAGTTGATTCCCCAAGCGTAACGGTATTCACCTTTTGGCGTTTTATTAACAAAGAGGCGAGCGTGTTGCTCCATCACTGCTGAAAGGAGACGGCTGACACCGATACCGTAACATCCCATGATAATTGGCACAGCACGGCCATTTTCATCCAAGACATCTGCTCCCATGCTTGCTGAATAGCGAGTGCCGAGTTTAAAGATGTGACCAATTTCGATACCACGCGCAAAGTTAAGAACACCTTGTCCGTCTGGGGAAATTTCACCCTCACGAACTTCACGGATATCCACATATTCTGCAGTAAAATCGCGACCTGGATTCACACCAGTCAAGTGGTAGCCATCTTCGTTAGCACCGACAACTGCATTGCGAACATCTTGTACCTTACGGTCTGCAATGATTTTAATATTCTCTGGCAAACCAACTGGTCCAAGTGAACCAAATCCTGCTTGAACAAGATTCGCCACTTCTTCTTCGCTAGCAACGTCAAAGAAATCTGCTCCCAAGTAGTTTTTCAACTTGACTTCGTTGAGTTGGTCATTTCCAACTAGAAGGGCTGCAACAAGCTCACCATCTGCCATGTAAAAGAGGGTTTTAATCGTTTGTTCTTCTGGAACATTGAGGAAGGCTGCAACTTCATCAATTGATTTAACATCTGGCGTTGCAACACGAGTAACTTCTTCTTCAGCGACAACACGGTTGCTTGGTTTGTACTCGTTTGTTGCCATTTCTAAGTTAGCTGCATAGCTAGACTCACTTGAGTAAGCAATGGTATCTTCACCAGAGACTATCCATTTGAGCAATTCTGCCTTGATTTCTTCTTGCGCTTGATCAGGAATTTCGTCAAATGAGGCAACTGACTTGTCCAAGACAACCCAGCGGTCAAGGTCTGTACGAGCAGATGTAATGGCCATAAATTCTTGGCTATCCTTACCACCCATGGCTCCACCGTCACCAATAATAGCCTTGAAGTCTAAACCACTACGAGTGAAAATACGCTCATAGGCTGCTTTGTACTCATCATAAACACTATCCAAACTATCATAGTTAGCGTGGAAACTATAAGCATCCTTCATGATAAACTCACGTGTACGAAGAAGTCCATTACGTGGGCGTTTTTCATCACGATACTTAGGCTGGATTTGGTAAAGGTTGAGTGGCAATTGCTTGTAAGACTTAACAGAATCACGGACAATAGCTGTAAAGGTTTCTTCGTGTGTTGGACCTAGGATAAAGTCTGATTTTTCACGGTTTTTTAGTTTGTAAAGGTCTTCACCGTAAGTTTCGTAACGACCTGATTCGCGCCACAATTCTGCACTGAGAAGGGCAGGAGCCAACATCTCAACGGCACCAATCTTGTCGAATTCTTGGCGCATGATATTTTTAGCTTTTTCAATCACACGATTAGCAAGTGGTAGGTAAGAATAAACACCTGCAGATACTTGGCGAACATAACCAGCACGCAACATAAGAGCATGGCTGATAACTTGAGCATCGCTTGGCATTTCGCGAAGCGTTGGGATAGGTATTTTACTTTGTTTCATAATATTCCTCGATTATCTAAAAAAGAGTCGCATAATGTCATTCCAGGTCACAGCAATCATCAAGACAACCATGATGACCACTCCGGCCAAGGTAACATAGGTTTCAATTTCTTGTTTTAATGGTTTGCGGCGGATGGCTTCCAGGATATTGAGCACAATCTTACCACCATCCAGAGCTGGAATCGGAATAAGATTAAAAATCCCGATATTGATAGAAATCATTGCCAAGAAGTACAAGACATTCTCAATTCCATTTTTAGCAGCATCACTACTTGCCTTAAAGATGGCAACAGGTCCACCTAGCTTGTTCAAATCCGGTTGGAAAATCAGATTTTTCAGAGCTGATAGGATTCGGATAGCCGAGTCGGCTGCAGTTGTAAATCCACCTACAAACATGGATAGAAAATCTGACTTAATTCCCGGTTGAACACCTAGAAGGTAACGGCCTTGACTTTCTTCGGGTGTAACAGTGACTTGTTTGTCACTCCCCTTTTCAGAAATAGTCACATCCAAAGTCGGGGCCGTCTTATCTTTGGTTTCTGTTTCCACAGCCTGAATCAAGCTTTCCCAGTTGTTAATCTCATGTGAGCCAATCTTGGTAATTTGTGCCGTTTCTGGCACTCCCACCTTAGCCAAGGCCCCTTGGGGCATGACATGGAACTGGTTGGTATCAACATCTCTGACGCCACCCTGCATAAAGATTAAAATCCAAAAAACAACGACACCCAAGATAAAGTTATTCATAGGGCCTGCAAAGTTGGTAATCAGTTTGCCCCAGATAGTCGCATTTTGATATTGAACATCTAAAGGTGCAATCCGAACCTCAGTACCATCTGCTTCCACAACCGTTGCATCGTGATCCACTGCAAATGTTTTTTCTTCTTCCAGAACCAATCCTTTGATAAAGAGCTTGTCTTCAAAATCAAACTGGGTCACCTGCATAGGGAGGGCTGTTTGATCCAATTTTTTACCTGAGAGATTGATGCGTTTAACCTTACCATCATCAGCAAGTGTCAAACTAACAGGCGTTCCTGTCTTGATTTCAGTTGTATCATCACCCCAACCGGCCATGCGGACATAGCCACCCAGAGGCAAGATTCGAATGGTATAGGCCGTTCCATCCTTGCCAATGTGAGCAAAAATTTTAGGTCCCATACCGATGGCAAATTCACGTACTAAAATCCCTGATTTCTTGGCAAAGTAGAAGTGCCCGAACTCGTGCACCACTACAATAATCCCGAAAACCAGAATAAAGGTTAAAATTCCGAGCATAGCGTTTCCTCCGTCTTTTGATTAAAAGAGTCCAAATAAGTGCATGATTGGAAATACAAGCAACATACTATCGAAACGATCCAAAACACCACCATGTCCAGGGATAAATTTCCCAGAATCCTTAACACCAAAATGACGTTTGATCGAACTTTCTAGTAAATCACCAAATTGTCCAGCAATACTAAAGAAAATAGCAAAGACTGACATCTTGTAAATTCCATATGGAAGAGCAACTGTACTGTCAACTATCATAAAGATAATGGTTACTAAAATCGCTCCTAAAATACCACCCAAGGCACCCTCAAGGGTTTTATTAGGCGATACCCTTGGTGCTAACTTTCGTTTCCCATAGTTCATCCCAACAAGATAGGCACCACTGTCTGTCGCCCAGACGATACACAAGGCCAAAAGCGCCTTATCTAAACCTGCAACACGAGCATCTAGTAAAGCATTAAATCCAAAGCCCACGTAGAAGCTCATAGCAAGAGGGAAAACCGCATCCTCAATCGTATAAGACTTGCTAAAAACGGTCGTTCCTAACATGATTGAAATCAAAACACTATAGGCAACCACATTCCCATCAACTGGCAAAAAAGTCAGGTAATTCTCCAAGGGAATGGTCAATGCAAAGGTTGCAAAGAGGGTCAAGAGGCCCTCCATCGTCATGGTCTCTAGACCTCTCATCCTCAAAAGTTCATGCATGGCTAGCATGGCTATGATTCCGATTGCTATCTGAAGCAAGAGTCCCCCAATCATCAAAATCGGTAGGAAAATAGCCAGTGCAATCCCTGCAAACAAGGTTCTTTTCTGTAAATCCTGTGTCATATTTCCTCCTAAACTCCTCCAAATCGGCGATGACGACGATTGTAGGCAAGAATGGCTTCCTGCAAGGCCGCCTCGTCAAAATCAGGCCACAAGGTATCTGTAAAATAGAGTTCACTATAGGCCCCCTGCCATGGTAGGAAATTACTCAAACGCAATTCTCCACTGGTACGGATAATCAAGTCTGGGTCTCGTAACTCCTTAGGTAAATGCTGGGTAAAAAGATAATTACCAATCAACTCCTCTGTGATGTCACCTGGGTTGATTTTGGCATCTAAAACATCCTGAGAAATCAACTTAAGAGCCTGTGTAATCTCAGCACGTCCACCATAGTTAAGAGCAAAATTAAGAATCAAACCTGTGTTGTTCTTAGTCAATTCCTCAGCCTTGGTCAGAGCTTCAAAGGTTTGCTTAGGCAGGCGGTCCGTTTCTCCGATCATTTGAATCTTAACATTATTCGCATGCAGTTCCGGGACATAATTATCATAAAACTCTACTGGCAAGTTCATGATAAACTTGACTTCCTGATCTGGACGGGTCCAGTTTTCTGTAGAAAAAGCATAGACCGTAATAACCTTAACGCCTAGTTTGTTAGCTGCCTTGGTCACAGTTTGCAATGCTTCCATGCCCGCCTTATGTCCAAAAACTCGCGGTTGCATACGTTTTTTAGCCCAACGGCCATTGCCATCCATGATGATGCCAATATGAGCAGGGACCTGTGTCGGAACCTCTACTTCCACAGCCTTATCTTTCTTAAAAAATCCAAACATGATCTTATTCCTATTCAAAAATCTATCGTTTCATTATACCATATTTCCCTATTTTCTTCTATCACTAAGCTATTTATACTCTTCGAAAATCTCTTCAAACCACGTCAGCTCTATCTGCAACCTCAAAACAGTGTTTTGAGCAACCTGCGGTTAGCTTCCTAGTTTACACTTTGATTTTCATTGAGTATTATTCTCAGGCACCAAGCCCATTTTTCAAAAAAATAAGCCGCCTGATTGGGCGACTTTATTTTTTATAGGGAGATTATTATGAAAAAGTTTTAGGAGTTTAAGTTAAGGTCTTCTTAACTTATGAACTCAGTATACACTCCCTAGCTTAAAGTTTCCTTAAGAAGTTTTAAAAATCAAATTTTTCCATTTCTCCTGACAATTTTTCTTGGATAAACGTGTTTGATAAAGCTCCATTCGGTCTTCATTTTCTAAGAAATGAGGAGTTGGACGAACTTGAAAATTCAAAATATCCTCGAGTCCGTAAGGAGTAAAGAGTTCTAAAGTAGAATCTTCATTCAAGCGCAGTCCAACAGCCGTACATCGTTCTGGATACTTACTCATGGCATCACAAGAGCTGCTATAGGGAGCAGTATGAGGACTGTGCTGATGCATACAGACCTGATTTTTCAATTCCCACTAGTACTGAGGAAAATCCTCTCTCAACTTTTTCTCTAGAGACAAGGTTTCCTCATAAGAAATATCTGGATCAAAGAAAATTACATCTACATCTGTTTCACAGTCAAAAGGGGATTTGTCTGACAAGAGATTCCAGATAAAATTTCTGACAGAACCTGCTGCCAACCAGGAATCTTTCAGACCAAGGTTTCGGATGATAGTCAGAATAGCCATCATATCCGGATTTTCTCTGAAAGAGTCTAAAATTTCAGCCTTATTTTTCAATATATTCATACCCAAAATGCTCATAAGCCTTAGCAGTCGCCACCCGTCCAGACCGTGTCCGCATGATAAAACCTTTTTGAATCAAGTAAGGCTCATACATGTCTTCCACCGTCTCACGTTCTTCTGCTATGTTAACAGAAAGAGTTCCTAGACCAACAGGACCACCTCCGTACATCTCAATCATGGTACGAAGGATTTTCTGGTCCACATAGTCCAGACCTTCATGGTCAACATCCAGCATAGTCAAAGCCTTATCGGTAATAAGATCATCGATCACCCCATTCCCCATTATCTGGGCAAAATCGCGCACGCGCTTGAGGAGACGATTGGCAATACGAGGGGTCCCACGACTACGTAGGGCCAACTCAGATGCTGCCTCATGGGTGATTTCCATCTCAAAAATATCTGCCGTCCGCTCAACAATTTCCGTCAAGTCAGCATGGGCATAATACTCCATATGACCTGTAATCCCAAAACGTGCCCGTAGCGGATTTGAGAGCATACCAGCCCGAGTCGTCGCCCCAATCAAGGTAAAAGGTGGCAACTCCAAATGAACGCTGCGACTGCCTTCACCAGCACCAATCATGATATCAATGTAGAAGTCCTCCATGGCACTATAAAGCACCTCTTCCACAGACATGGGCAAGCGATGAATCTCATCAATAAAAAGGACATCCCCAGGCTCCAAGTCATTCAAAATCGCTACCAGATCACCGGCTTTTTCAATGACAGGCCCAGACGTTTGCTTGAGATTGACACCTAGTTCATTGGCAATAACAAAAGCCATGGTCGTTTTTCCCAAGCCTGGAGGGCCAAATAAGAGCACATGATCCAGCGCTTCATCCCGCATTTTGGCAGCTTCGATAAAGATTTGGAGCTGGTTCTTGACCTTATCCTGTCCGATATATTCACGTAAATACTGAGGACGGAGCGTGCGTTCTACTAACTCCTCATCCCCCATTATCTCATTATCTAAAATTCTACTCATGGCTCTATTATATCAAAAAACCAAGCCACAAACAAAAAAGCCACTGGATTGTGACTCCCGAGTCTAGCACTTATGTGGTATAATATTGTTCGGAACTTCTACACCGCCTACGAAAGGAGGTGAGATAGCCCATGATGGAATTAGTACTCAAAACTATCATCGGACCAATTGTGGTCGGTGTCGTTCTTCGTATAGTCGATAAATGGCTAAACAAGGACAAATAGTGTCAAAAAAGACCTCAAGCTTATTTGGTCGTGAGCTTGGGGTCTTTTCTAGCCTATGATATAGAACTAGTACTCAATTCCTTTTTATTATCCCATAGTTCACGAATTTTGTCAAAGGTTTATATCCTCATCCATTCAGCTTCTCCAACTTTAGAATCTGTCCAATAAAGTTTATAAGATTTAGAGAAAGCTATTGAAAAATGATATTTAGAAAACTTCCGAAAAGCCTGAAATAGAGCAAAAAAACTCCACCAGTCCCGGTGGAGTTAAGGGAGATTATGATGAAAAAGAAAAGTTTAGGATTTTATTAAATAAAGTTAGGAGGTCTTTATTTAATGACTATATAATACTAGACTAGCCTTAAATTTTGCTTAAGCAAAAACAAGTTTTATTATTTTTCTCTGTTGATCCAAGTCATCCCTATACAATTATAGGTGGATAAGGCTTCAAAATCCAATTTGCACCATTTTCTCCACTTCAACATAATTCCTAGATTACTAATTTTTTAAAACCATAACATAAAAACAAATGTAAAGAATAAGAAAAAATGCATAACATCTACTAAAAAATAGACATTTTGCATTTTTAATTCAGACTAATCTAGACTAATTTTTCCTCTTTGAGTTCCAAAAACACCTGTTTGTACTTGTAACTGTAAGCCTGAAGCATCTGCAGTCTCCGTATTCACATCAAATACCACATTTCCTGTGATACTATTTTCAGGGTTTAATTCTGACAAAAAGAATTTTGCTTCCTGATTTGCATAGATACCAGCTGTACTATCAGTTGAGTACTCTGTATCATCTTTTAAAAGCTTAAAGAAATCATCCGTAACAGTTATAGATTTTTTACCATTATTTTTTACCGTCACATTCAGAATTAAATAAATACCATTTGCGTTTTTGCCAAATTCTCCTCCAACATTTTGAGACAGAGATTTTGAATTCACGATATATTCAACATCTCCAACTTTAACAACTTCTCCGATTTTATTCTCTGCCTTAGCTTTTGTCTCCTCTTCCTTATTTTTATTTTTTTCTGTTGCCTTTGTTTGAGCAGTTTCTTCTGATGCTGCTGTTTGCGTACTTGAACTAGATGCAACTTCCTGCTTAGTGGAGTTACTTCCACTTCCACCTTTAACTACACCAAATACAACAATAATAACAATCAATATGAACCACCATTTTTTATAAAAAGGTGTTTTTTTCACATATACATTCCCATTTTCATCTTTGATTTTCTTAGCCATAAGAAATTTCCTTTAATCTTTTTCAACTATTATATTATATTTCCTAAAAAAAAAAGCATTTTTGAGGGTAATTTTAATTTTTTTAAATAAATGCGATTTAAAAAGTTTCAATCACTGAGCCTAGCTAAACAATTTCAACTAACAAAATTATCTCAAAAGAACTTTGCCATTTCAATTTTTCTAAAATATAGCACTCTAAGACAAATGAGGTGATTCTTGTTCATACTCAATTGTCTGAGCGTCTGCCTTCTTGGGATGCTCAGGTCGAGGAGTGACCGTTCGCCAACCATGGCATTTCAGGAGATAATAGCAACCATCACGTGTGGAAGTGCGACTAATCTCTTTTTGATAGGATGCAAATAACTGATTGACAGTTACAAATTCCCCAGCTTGAGCAGTTTCTATATGACGTTTTAGAAATGCTTGTTCTTCTTCGTAAGTCCTATATTCTCTATGACGTCCACCACGAGTCTCTTGAAGAAGAGCATACAAACTCCTTATATTTTTCAAATTCCTCCAAACAGTTGTTTTATTGCAATCTAGCAGATCCATGATTTCCTTATAACTCTTTTGAATAAAATATAATCTATAGACGTTTGTGGTATTCGGCGTACGATGAATCTCTTAGGAGTTTTTCAATTTTTTGTGTTTCTTCGTTTGTGAGTTTCATAACTACTATTATAAGATGTTTTTTGACTTTAGTATAATATGAGAGAGTAGATTACTTTATGGTATAATATTCTACGGCACTGCTACACCGCCTGCGAAAGGAGGTGAGATAGCCCATAATGGAACTAATCCTTAAAACTATCATCGGACCGATTGTGGTCGGTGTCATCCTTCGCTTAGTCGATAAATGGCTAAACAAAGATAGATAGTGTCAAAAAAGACCCCAAGCTTAATGTGGAAGTTAGCTTGGGGTCTTTTCTAGTCCATGATATAGAACTAATCCTTAATTCCTCTCCATTATCTCACAGTTCACAAAATTTGTCAAAACTTTACATCCTCAGCTTCTCAAGCTTTAACCACTTTACAACAAGACTTTCAAGTTTAAGAGAAAATTAGGGATTCTATCAATTTCATAGAAATTTTGATTTAGTAAACGAAGAGACAATCTTATATGTCACTCCTCATTTAATACGCCACTACTGGACAAGCAAAATCATTATTACAGTAGTTCTAGTCCTTCAATTAACAGTCACTTACATTCAAAGTGAGGTTGAAGTAGCTGAAGGTACAACAGACCTATTTCTTAATCATATTCGCTAAAAAAGCCCCCGCCAATTCCCCGACCAAAATCCGAAAAATACCGAAAAATATCGAAAAATGATTTTTAGAATAGTCCCCAAAAGCCTGAAATAGAGCCAAAAAACTCCACCTAATCGGGTGGAGTTAAGGGAGATTATTATGAAAAAGAAAAGTTTAGGATTTTATTAAATAAAGTTAGGAGGTCTTTATTTAATAACTATATGATACAAGACGAAGCTTAAAACTAGCTTAACTTTTCTCAGATTCTACCATTTTGCAGAAAATCACTATCACTATCACCTCACAAAAAGCCACCTGATTAGGTGACTTCATTAGGAGATTATGATGAAAAAAAGTTTTAGGATTTCATTAAATAAAGTTAGGAGGTCTTTATTTAATGACTATATAATACTAGACCATCCTTAAACTTTGCTTAAGAAAAAACAAGTTTTGTTATTTTTCTCGATTCGCCCAAGTCATCCCTATACAATTATAGGTGGATAAGATTTCAAAGCCCATAGAACGATAAAATCCCACGTTTTTTTCTGTCTCTTCTGTCACCAGCTGGACTTGATAAGCATCTTTGTAATCTTTTAAGGCCTCTTTCATTAGGGCACTACCAATCCCTTGACGCTGATAGATTGGTAAAACAATCAAATCCTGTACAAAAACTGATGAGAATCCATCTCCAACCAAACGAATCAAGCCCACCACAGCATCACCATCAAGTGCCAGATAAATTACTAATGAATGCGATAAGGCCTGCTCCAGCATCTCTGGTTGATGGGTATAATTTGTCCAACCGACAGCCTGATAGAGATGCAAAACATCCTCTAGCTTGACAATTTCTTGCTTTTTAATAGTAATCATCTCAACACCTCTTAAAGTTCTCTCAAGCTCTTGTACTGCTGTCCATTTTTATCAAAATTTTCAGGACGCAGCCATGTTTCCAAACGATCTTTGACTTGAGGCCAGTCCTTATCAATCATAGACAACCAATCCGTATCCCTCGTCCGTCCCTTATAAACCACCGCCTGGCGGAAGGTTCCTTCATAGACAAATCCCAAACGCTCCGCAACTCGTCTGGATGGCAGGTTAAGAGCATCGCATTTCCACTCATAGCGACGATAGTTTAGCTCCTCAAAAATATAGCGAGCTAGGAGATACTGAGCCTCAGTTCCTATCCGTGTACCCCTTAGCTCTGGAGAAAAAGTGACTGCTCCGACTTCTATTACTCGGTTATTCTGGTCAATGCGCATGAGAGAAAAAGTTCCCAAAGCCTTACCAGTCGCCTTGTCTATGATTGCATAGTAAAAACGGTCCTTACGAGCCAACATCTGATTTAAAAGGCTAACCAGCTCCCCCATATCTGCTACTGGCTCCTGAAAAAGATAGGTCCACATCTCCCGAGGAGTATCCGGGCCATAAACAGCTAACAAATCCTCCGCATGTTTTTCTACCGAGAGAGCCTCTATCCTAGCATAACGCCCTTCTAAGAAATCAATAGAAGGCAGTGCACCGGGTGTATAACCTTCCATTGACTCACCAATCATCTGACCATATTCATTTACTGGCATAGCTTTCTCCTTGTTTCACTTTTCAAACTTTTTACTCAACTCTATTTGAATTGTCCTATCTGCTAATTTCAAGTTTTTTATCAATTTCATTTAACAATTTTTCTGCATCTTCTTTATTTAAAACATTTTCTCGTGCTACATAGTTTCTACAAATATTCAGGGCCGCAATTTGGTCTGCTTTATCCAAAGATTCAAACATAATTCTCACTGAGTTACTAGCAATAACTCCTCGTTTATCATCCGAATTTTGAAGAAAGTTAAGTAGAACACTTAAATTGTTCTGACGACACGATTCGTACAAATCAATATATTCACCGTATTTTTTCGATTCAGAATCAGTAAGTTTATCTACAACTTTTACCTGCGAATAAAAATAGATTATTTCCCTATTTTGAATAATATAATTTATTTTTCTGATATATTTTAATCCCTCTATTAAGAGCCAAATAAAATAGATTATCAGAATACCAAACAGTGGTAGCCACATGATACCAACACTGGATTGAATACGAGGATAAGTTTCATTAAAAGAAACTATTAAATTTTTGGCTCCAAAATAATGAATAATGGATAACAAATTTGTCACTATTAATAGAGTTGCAAAAGATTTTGTAAATAAAAATTGATACACTTCAGACTGTGTCCTTATAATTTCATTTGGAGATATTCCAAAAATATTGCTTGATTTATCATTTGAAAAACTAAAGAAAGTAATAAAAACTGCAAAGAGAGTGTCTAAAGTGAGTGTCAAATTTAAACTTTCCTTGTCCCAAAGACAATTTTTAAAATAATATGCACCCACTATTGACATTACTAATACTATAACTGACACTACAATAATAGAAATCTTAAATAATAAAATTTCACACTTCCTGCTATCGTTCACTAATCTATTCATTCTGACCTATTCTAAAGTTCATACTCTAGAGTTACTTCTTTTTATTTCACAACAATGTTAACCAATTTATTCGGTACCGCAATTACTTTCACGATTTCCTTACCGTCAATTTCTGCTTTGACTTTTTCATCCGCTAGAGCAATTTCTTGCAATTCTTCGCGTGATAGGTCTTTAGCGACCATGAGTTTGGCACGGACTTTTCCTTTGATTTGGACGACGATTTCGATTTCGTCTTCAACCAATTTGCTTTCGTCCCATGTTGGCCAAGCCACGTAAGAGATTGACTCACCTGTTGCTGCAACAGTTTGCCAGAGTTCTTCTGCCAAGTGAGGAGCAAACGGTGCAATCAATTGGATAAAGCCTTTGGCGTAGTCTACATAAAGTTTTTCTTCCTTGTTAGCCGCGTTGACAAAGACCATAAGTTGGGCAATGGCTGTGTTGAATTTGAGGGACTCAATTTGTTCTGTGACAGCTTTAACGGTTTCGTTATAAACCTTGTCAAGAGCACCATTGTTTTCCGCAATAATTTCCTTACTTGTAATCAAACGGTAAACACGGTCAAGGAATTTACGACTTCCTTCCAGACCTTCTTCTGACCAAGCGATTGAAGCATCAAGTGGGCCCATGAACATTTCATAAACACGAAGGGTATCGGCACCGTATTGTTCCACCACATCGTCTGGGTTGACAACGTTCTTAAGAGATTTAGACATCTTGGCTGGTGCTTGCTCCAACTCTTCTCCTGTTTCCACATGGAAGAAAGAACCGTCACGTTTTTCAACCTTATCGGTTGCCACAAGAGCCCCACGGTGGTCACGGTAGCTTGTTCCCAAAATCATTCCTTGGTTAAAGAGTTTTTGGAATGGCTCTTTTGTTGGAACCACACCGAGGTCATAGAGGAATTTGTGCCAGAAACGAGCATAAAGCAAGTGAAGTACAGCATGCTCTGCACCACCCACGTAGATATCTACTGGCAACCATTGTTTGAGAAGGCCCTCATCAGCCAATTTCTCAGTGTTGTGTGGATCGATATAGCGGAGGTAGTACCAGCTTGAACCTGCCCATTGTGGCATGGTGTTGGTTTCACGACGACCTTTAACACCATCTTCACGAGTCACTTCAAGCCAGTCTGTCAAGTTAGCTAGTGGACTTTCACCAGTACCTGAAGGACGGATATCCTTGGTTACAGGCAAGACAAGTGGCAATTCACTTTCAGGAACAGCTGTTGAAGTTCCATCTTCCCAATGAATGATTGGAATTGGTTCACCCCAGTAACGTTGACGGCTAAAGAGCCAGTCACGGAGACGGTAGGTAACCTTCTCTTGTCCACAGCCTTTTTCTTCCAACCAAGCCACAATCTTGGCAATTGCGTCTTCTTTGTTCAATCCATCTAGGAAGTCTGAATTAACATGAAGGCCATCTTCTGTGTAGGCAGCTTCTTCAACGTTTCCACCTTCAAGTACTTCGACGATTGGAAGGTCAAATTGTTTGGCAAATTCCCAGTCACGTTGGTCGTGGGCAGGCACAGCCATAACCGCACCTGTTCCATAACTAGCAAGAACATAGTCCGCAATCCAGATTGGAATTTCCTTGCCATTGACAGGGTTGATGGCATAAGCACCTGTCCAGACCCCAGTTTTTTCCTTGGCAAGGTCTGTACGAGCCAAGTCAGATTTGAGGCTAGCTTGGTGTTTGTAGTCTGCAACTGCTTCTGCTTGCTCTGAACTTACGATAGCGTCTACTAATTCATGCTCAGGAGCCAAAACAGTGAAAGTCGCACCGAAAAGAGTATCAGGACGAGTGGTAAAGACTGTGAATTCCTTATCAGTTCCCTTAACCTTGAAGGTTACATTAGCACCAGTTGATTTCCCGATCCAGTTGCGTTGCATGTCCTTGATAGACTCTGGCCAATCTAGTTCATCTAAGTCATTGAGCAAGCGCTCTGCGTAAGCCGTGATTTTGAGCATCCATTGGCGCATTGGCTTGCGGACAACTGGATAGCCTCCACGCTCAGACGTTCCATCAGGAAGGACCTCTTCGTTGGCGATGGCTGTTCCCAATTCCTCAACCCAGTTTACTGGCACTTCCGCTTCATAGGCCAAGCCTTTTTCGTAAAGCTTGGTGAAAATCCATTGCGTCCACTTGTAGTAGTTTGGATCTGTTGTGTTGACTTCACGATCCCAGTCATAAGAAAATCCAAGCGCATTGATTTGGCGTTTGAAGTTGGCAATGTTCTCTGCCGTAAATTCTGCTGGGTCATTACCAGTATCCATAGCGTATTGCTCTGCAGGCAAACCAAAAGCATCCCAACCCATTGGGTGAAGAACATTGTAGCCTTGCGCACGTTTGTAACGACTGAGGATATCGGTTGCAGTATAACCTTCTGGGTGTCCTACGTGCAGACCAGCTCCAGACGGATAAGGGAACATATCAAGAGCATAAAACTTAGGTTTTGATGCATCTGTTCCTGTCTTAAATGTATGATGTTCTGCCCAGTAGCCCTGCCACTTAGGCTCAATTTCTTTATGATTGTAAAAACTCATGGTCTCTCTCCAATTTTGTGATGTTACTATTATACCATTTTTGAGGGAATTTGGTCTCGTTCTATTCTATACTTTTCTATTTTACCTTGCTCTAAAATTTTTAAACTGCTATACTTATAACAGAAAACCCTTCCAAGGAGGTAGCAGATGTCTCATTCCTTTAAAAAATCGCTCCAAAAAGAAATTCTCCATAGAAGCTCTATCGCAGCCTTTGTGACCTCTCTTTTACTACTCATTTTACTTTTTGGTTTTTCCTATTTTTTACAAAAGCAGCAACTCTCCAAAGACACGAGACAGATTGTCAAACAAGTTCAAGAAATGAAAGAAGCAAATAATGAGCTCCTGACCACTATGAACTATAAAATGATTCCTGGATTTTTGGATGGCAAACACACAGAGCGAGAAGTCTTTAGCTTATTTTACGAGACAAAAGCTAAATTAAAACTTAGTTCTGACCTCATTATTCTAAACGATACAGGTGAATTACTATTTAGTACCAATCGAAATCATCAAGAAAGTATTTTATCACCCTACTATCTAAAATTGCTCACTCAAAATCCTTCTCAAGATAAAGTGACAGAAAAAATTGCACTCTCTTCAGACAAGCGACATTACACACTCTTTATCAAACCACTAGTCCAAAACCAACGAGTTAAGGCCTATACTATTGCTTTCGTAAATGAAAATGATTTCATTTCAAGTTTCCCAATGATCAATTCCAAATACATCATTACCGATAGCTTTGGAAATATGTTTTCTAACAATACAAATCAGTTTACTCGTTCCACTCTTGAAAAATTGGATGAAAAACTCCTACACTCTCGCACCCACTGGTATGCGAATGAACCGCTTATTGTTCAAAAAGAAAAAGTCGGTGCTATTTTTTCAATCTATACTTTTCAATCCTTCTTTCCCATTCCTAGCTTACTCGGTCTAGCCTCCGTCCTCACCTTATGTATATTCTTCCTCTACTTCTGGCAAGCGAGACGAATTGCTCATAAGATTGCTACACACAATGCTGTTCCTATTGAAAGTTTGGTTTATCAACTTCAAGAAATTCCTAAACAAGCAGAAAAAAGGCTTTCTCTACAAACAGGTGATGAGTTTGAGTTTATGGCAGAAAAAATCAACAATATGTTGTACGAATTAGATCAACTTCATCAAAAAATGTTGACCATAGAAAAAGAAAAGTGGATTTTTGAAAGAAAAATGCTGGAAGCTCAGTTCAATCCTCATTTTCTCTACAATACACTTGAGACGATTAAAATCACTTCTTTAATGGATGCTGCTCTCACACAAGACCTGATTCAAAACCTCACGCGCATTCTTCGCTACAGTATCACGGATTTAGAAAAAGAAACAACCATTTGTCAAGATTTAAAGATTATAGAGGATTACCTGATGATTCATAAGATTCGTTTCGAGCACTTTTCCTATGATATTGTCTGCCCAGAAACTGTTGATAATCAGCCTATTCCTAAACTTTTCTTGCTTCCTCTAGTAGAAAATGCTATAAAATATGGGATGCAATACCGTATTGATCTTCATATTGATATCCAAATTACCTTGGAAGCAGATTCTCTGACTTTTTTAGTCAAGGATAATGCCGGAGGGCTCACAAAACAAGAGCGACTCGCTATTTTAGACTCTTTAGAAAGCCCTCATACCCAGCATGGCATCGTGAACAGCTACAAACGATTGAGCAATTTCTTTTCTGATGTCCAGCTAGATTTAGGAGTCAATCGCCATGGAGAAACTTGGGTCAAATTTATAACGAAAGGACTAACTCATGTTTAAGCTCATTATCGTAGAAGACGAACACCTCATTCGAAAATGGCTAGAGATTGCCGTAGACTACTCTGCCTTGGGTATCCAAGTCGTAGGAACTGCCAGTCACGGTCAAGAGGGAATGAAACTCATCCAAGAAAAAGAACCTCATATTGTCTTAACAGACATCACAATGCCAATTATGGATGCTTTTATGATGTTTGAAGCCACTCGTACCCTTTCCTATGAAAAAGTTATCTTATCAGGTTATAACGATTTTCAAAATGCCAAAAAAGCCATGCAATATGGAGCAGTTGATTTCTTATCCAAGCCAATTGATACCAAGGAATTGACAGAATGTCTTCAAAACATTGTTTTGCGATTACAAGGTAGCACCTATCAAGAAACTCCTTTTTTAGAAGAATATCAAACTTTACTCACCTCTATCCAACAGGTTGATACACAAAACCAAATCATTCAACAAATTATTTCCTTTGTCCACAAGCATTATGCAGAGCATTTTACGATTGCGACTATTGCTGAAGCTTTAAACTATAGCGAAAGCTATCTATATAAAGTGATCAAAGAAGATTTCCCCATGACTCTAAATGAATATATCTTACAATATCGCCTGAAACAAGCTATAGAGAAGATGGCTGAATCTCCCAACTCCCCTCTAAGCGACATCTCTGATCAAGTTGGATTTTCAGACTATAAATATTTTGCTAAAGTATTTAAAAAGTATCTCCATATTTCCCCAAAGGAATTGAAATCACTCGGAAGAATAGTAAAATAAGCTATTCTTCTTTTTGTAGAGAATTTTACTCTAATAGAATAGAATTATCGGTTTTAAAAACGCTTACATTGTTTTAAAATAAACTTAAATAACACAACGGAGGTATCCATCATGAAAAAGAAATGGATGTATTATGCTGCTTGCGGACTAGCTCTTTTTGGTCTTGCTGCTTGTTCTTCTAATGAATCTGCCGATGGCGGTTCATCTGATAAAGGAGACGGCGGTTCGCTAGTCGTTTATTCACCAAACTCAGAGGGCTTAATCGGAGCAACTATTCCTGCCTTTGAAGAAAAATATGGTATCAAAGTAGAACTGATTCAAGCTGGTACTGGAGAACTTTTCAAAAAACTGGAGTCAGAAAAAGAAGCTCCTGTAGCTGATGTCATCTTTGGTGGTTCTTATACACAATATGCTACCCACGGAGAACTCTTTGAAAACTATACTTCAAAAGAAAATGATAATGTTATCAAAGAATATCAAAACACAACTGGTTACTCTACTCCTTATACACTAGATGGTAGTGTTTTAATCGTCAATCCTGATTTAACGAAAGGCATGAACATCGAAGGATATAGCGACCTTCTCAAACCTGAACTAAAAGGAAAAATCGCAACTGCTGACCCAGCAAACTCTTCTAGCGCCTTTGCTCAATTAACAAATATGCTACAAGCTCAAGGTGGTTACAAAGACGATAAAGCTTGGTCTTATGTAAAAGATCTCTTCACACTTATTGATGGTAAAATCGGTTCAAGCTCATCTGGTGTCTATAAAGCAGTCGCTGACGGAGAAATGGCTGTTGGTCTCTCTTATGAAGATCCAGCAGTTAAACTCTTAAATGACGGAGCTAACATCAAAGTTGTCTATCCAAAAGAAGGAACCGTCTTCCTACCTGCTAGTGCTGCTATCGTTAAAAAAGCTAAAAACATGGAAAATGCCAAGAAATTTATCGATTTTATTATCTCTCAAGAAGTACAAGATACACTTGGTACAACCACTACTAACCGTCCTGTTCGTAAAAATGCTAAAACAAGCGAAAATATGAAACCAATTGACAAAATCAAAACACTCACTGAAGATTATGATTATGTCATCAAGAATAAATCAGATATCGTCAAGAAATACAACGAAGTCTTTACAGATATCCAATCTAAACAGTAAAAGAGGTTCACTATGAGTGAGATCAAAATTATTAACGCCAAAAAAATCTACCACGATGTCCCTGTTATTGAGAATTTGAATATTACAATTCCAAAAGGAAGTCTCTTTACCCTTCTTGGGCCTTCAGGGTGTGGGAAAACGACTCTTCTTCGTATGATTGCAGGTTTCAACAGTATCGAAGGCGGAGAATTTTACTTCGATGATACAAAAATCAATAATATGGAACCCAGCAAACGCAATATCGGCATGGTTTTCCAAAACTACGCTATTTTCCCACATTTGACTGTTCGAGATAATGTTGCTTTTGGTCTCAAGCAGAAGAAAGTTCCAAAAGAAGAATTGGTCCAACAGACCAACAAGTATCTTGAACTCATGCAAATTGCTCAATATGCGGATCGAAAGCCCGATAAACTTAGTGGTGGACAACAACAACGTGTCGCCTTGGCACGCGCCTTAGCTGTTAATCCAAGTGTTCTCCTCATGGACGAGCCGCTCAGTAACCTAGATGCCAAACTTCGCTTGGATATGCGTCAAGCTATTCGAGAAATCCAACACGAAGTGGGAATTACAACCGTCTATGTAACCCACGACCAAGAAGAAGCCATGGCTATTTCAGATCAAATTGCTGTTATGAAAGACGGAGTCATCCAACAAATCGGTCGGCCAAAAGAACTCTATCATAAACCAGCTAATGAGTTTGTGGCAACCTTTATCGGACGCACAAATATTATCCCTGCCACTCTTGAAAAACGGAGCGACGGCGCTTATATCGTCTTTTCAGATGGCTATGCTCTTCGAATGCCAGCTCTTGATCAGGCTGAGGAACAAGCTATTCATGTAAGTATTCGTCCTGAAGAGTTTATCAAAGATGAATCTGGAGATATTGAAGGAACTATTAGCGATAGCGTCTATCTTGGACTAAATACGGAGTATTTCATTGAGACAGGTTTTGCCTCAAAAATTCAAGTTAGCGAAGAATCAACTTTTGAAGAAGATCTACAAAAAGGCGATCGTATTCGTCTACGAATCAATACTCAAAAATTAAACGTCTTTTCTGCAGATGGTTCCCAAAACCTGATAAAAGGAGTCAACCATGGAACGTAAAAAACTAAATATTTGGACAGCCTCCTCTTTCTTCATCTTTCTTACCTATCTTGTCTTTCTCGTTTATCCTATCGTTACCGTGCTCAAGCAAGCACTCATACATGAAGGGCAATTCTCACTAGCTAATTTTGTCACTTTCTTTGGTAAAGCCTACTACTCTGAGACACTTGTCAACAGTTTCAAGGTTTCCATTACCGCTACTGTCACTTCCTTAGTTGTAGGAACCCTATTAGCTTATCTCTTCTCTATGTATGACTTCAAGGGGAAGAAATTTCTACAAATATTGATTATCATTGCTTCCATGTCAGCTCCTTTCGTGGGAGCCTACTCCTGGATTCTCTTGCTGGGACGAAATGGGGTCATTACTAAATTCCTGACAAATACCCTTCATCTTCCAGCTATCGATATTTATGGATTCAAAGGAATTGTACTTGTCTTTACACTACAATTATTCCCACTAGTATTTCTATACGTTGCTGGGACAATGAAGAGTATTGATAATTCTCTACTTGAAGCCGCTGAAAGTATGGGATCCTTCGGATTTAAGCGTATCGTAACGGTTATTTTACCTCTCCTCGTTCCAACCTTACTAGCTGCTGCCCTGCTTGTATTTATGAGAGCATTCTCAGACTTTGGAACGCCTATGTTGATTGGCGAAGGATATCGGACTTTCCCTGTCCTGATTTATACCCAATTTATTAGCGAGGTTGGAGGAAATTCTGCTTTTGCATCTGCTTTAGCAATTATGGCGATTATCATTGCCTTGGCGATTTTCCTTATCCAAAAATACATTGCAAACCGCTACAGTTTCAGCATGAATTCGCTCCATCCAATTGAGCCTAAAAAAACTACAAAAGGAAAAATGGCTGCCATTTATGCAACAGTCTACGGAATTATCTTGTTCTCTGTTCTACCTCAAGTCTACTTGATTTATACTTCTTTCCTAAAAACATCAGGTATGGTATTTGTCAAAGGCTATTCTCTAAACAGTTACAAGGTAGCTTTCAATCGTATGGGATCTGCTATTTTCAATACTATTCGTATCCCTTTGATTGCCTTAGTTCTAGTTGTCCTATTTGCAACATTTATCTCCTACCTAGCCGTTAGAAAACGGAATTTATTTACAAACTTAATTGACAGCCTCAGTATGGTCCCTTATATTGTACCAGGAACCGTTCTAGGGATTGCCTTCATTTCTTCCTTCAATACTGGCCTATTTGGAAGTGGATTTCTTATGATTACAGGAACTGCTTTCATCTTGATTATGTCCCTATCTGTCAGAAGATTACCTTATACTATTCGCTCATCTGTTGCTAGTTTGCAACAAATAGCACCAAGTATTGAAGAAGCCGCGGAAAGCTTAGGAAGTAGTCGTCTCAATACCTTTGCCAAGATTACAACTCCAATGATGCTATCTGGTATTATTTCTGGAGCCATCTTATCTTGGGTCACAATGATTTCAGAACTCTCTACTTCTATCCTCCTCTACAATGTCAAAACAAGAACAATGACTGTAGCCATTTATACAGAGGTTCTCAGAGGGAATTACGGTGTAGCCGCAGCCTTGTCAACTATCTTGACTATTCTAACAGTAGGTTCCTTGCTCTTGTTTATGAAAATCTCTAAAAGCAACAGCATTACACTTTAGTTTCCCCCATCAAAAACAGCCGAAAGGATTACCCTCAGCTGTTTTTTCTTATCTTGATATTCCTATCAAATCCCTAGTTCATAGCAAGCAAGTCTAGACTGATTATACTCAATGAAAATCNNACGAAGTCAGTAACCATATCTACGACAAGACTACGTTGACGCGGTTTGAAGAGATTTTCGAAGAGTATTAAATAGAGGTCGCTTCCATCTTCTCCCATCCTAGCTCTCGGTAACTACAGTCACCAACAACCTCTACGCTAAACTGGCCGTTCTCATATTCAAGGATCGTCACGCTACCATTATCGAGGCCATGCGGATGCATACCATTGATCAGATAAACAATGGTTCCAATGGTCATTCCATGGCTGACGACAAGGGCGTTGCCCCCGCCTTGTTCTTCCATTTCTTTGGCAATCGCTTCAAAACCTTCCTTGATTCGACCACTGAGTTTTTCCCATCCTTCAGCCCAACCAGCTGTATCAACCTCTACCAAGCCCTCAGCCAGTTCCGCATAAGATAATTGGTGAACGTGGTCCACATTAAAGATACGAGGAATAATGCCCATGAAAAGATCGCCATCGTAGGCTCCATCAAAGCTACCAAAACACCATTCTCTGATACGCTTGTCCATGCGATAAGGGATTTTCCCTTGCAGTCCAAGCTCCTCAAGTATAATTCCCATAGTCTGAATGGTGCGACCAGAATCACTGGAATAAGCGCGCTCAAACTGTAGACCAGATTCTCGCAAACCGATTCCTAATTCTTGAATTCCTAGCTCACCTTCAGCTGTTAAGGGAGTATCACTCCAACCTTGCGCGCGACCAATCGTGTTAAACATGGTCTTGCCATGACGTACCAAATACAATCGTACTTTTACCATTTTCCGTCCTCCGTTTGCTTCTATTATATCATGGATGATAAAACAAAAGCCACCCAGACAGGTGACTTTTGCAGGAGATTATTATGAAAAAGTTTAGGAGTTCTATTAAATAAAGATATTAGATGAAAATCAAATTCAAACTAAATCAGTATTATCTGTTTCAAATAATATTAGGAGGTCTTTATTTAATGATTATAGTATACACAGCTAACCTTAAATAGAGCTTAAAAAATTATACCCATTCACCTTTTTCATTTACTTTATAGCCGTTAATGGTCATATTTTTTGCCAATTTCCCATCAGCTAACAAGTAATACCACTTATCTCCGTCTTTAATCCATTGATTACGAGCGTACTTACCATCTTGGTTCAGATAATACCAACTATCATACTGAGAATCAAATACCCACTCACTCTTAGCCATGTAACCGCCACGTTTTAGGTAGTATTCTCCCTGCCAAGCTTTCTCCACATAACTACCAGTTGAATCTACATAAAACCAGCTCTTATAGTCTTCATCATAAATCCATTCACTTGCAGCCATTGAAGCATCTGATTTTAGATAATAACGGCCTACCCAACGGTTTCTTACAAGATTGCCAGAAAGGTCATTATAGTACCATTTGCCAGACTCTTTAAACCACTTACTTGCTTGATGATTTTTCTTAGTCTCTCCATTAGAGGTAATAATAGCTTGAGATCAAGTTGAAACTGAGGATGAAGTTCCAGTAGAAACTGCTTGAATAGCCTCTTCTTTTGTCACCTTAGGCTTAGCTTTTCCTTGGTAAACATCTTCGATACGCTTAGTAAAGACAGATAACTCTTCAGGGGATAACATGTGTCTTACAGTCTCTTCCTTATATACAAGACCTGCTTCTTTCCTGATTTTGTGTATCCCCTCTTCAACTATATCATCAATCTTACTAAACATAGAAACTTTATCTGCTTTTGAAAGTGTATCATCATTACTAATGGCTGTCTTCTCCATGAAAGCAACAGCATTAATTTCTCTGATATTTTTTTCCGTAGGAATTAAACTAGGGCTCCATTTATCAACTTTGTTATAAAAAGTTGATAATTTTTGAACATACTCTTTTAATGTTAAGTTACTATCATTGTATGGCTCATCATCGCCAAAATGACGAGACCGAGGTAACGACCAGCCTGTTAATGATCCGTAAAAACTTTTTAAATCGCTAATTAGTTTTTCCTTCTCAACAGATGAGTATAAATTACTATCTTTTTCTACTTGCTGAAGTAGTAAGTCAAATTTTTTTATTCTAGCAATATCAAAAACATATTCTAAAGAGTTAGGCATATCACCTTTCATTCTATTAATAGTTCCTTCTATGTCAGACGAATAGTAATGATCTCTTTTTGAAAATCTATTTATATTTTCCTCTCTCTCCTCTATCACCTCATCTATTTTTTTAACTATGGCATTCTTGAGTTTTAAAGCATCAACCTCTTTAAATTGTACAGTATACCAATCAATATCATCAATTTCTTTTAATATTTTTTTCTTTACTTGTTCAGAATAATTTCTAACTGCACTCTTTAAATCTGCCCGTGTTTTGTAAAAACTCTCATTACTAGAATCAATATCATTTTCTTGCGCATAAACTACTTGACTAGCAAAAGTTGGGACTAGTGAAGTCGACAGTCCTAAAGCTACTAAAGCATGTTTCATTTCTTTTTTCATGAATTTCTCCTATTTTCTTAATTTTTAAAACTATGAATTGGTGCTGGGATTTGTCCTCCACGAGAGATGAAATCAACAGACGAAGCTCCATTGACTTTCATAACAGGTGCAGTTCCTAATAGGCCACCAAACTCAATCATATCGCCTTCTTTTCCTTTTGGAATGATACGAACAGCTGTTGTTTTCATGTTAATGACACCAATTGCAGCCTCATCCGCAATCATAGCCGCAATGGTTTCAACAGGTGTATCTTCTGGGATGGCAATCATATCCAAACCAACAGAACAGATAGCCGTCATAGCTTCTAGTTTTTCCAAATTAAGAGAGCCATTTTGCACTGCAGCAATCATTCCCTCATCCTCGGAAACAGGAATAAAGGCACCAGACAAACCACCGACTTGGTTGCAGGCCATCACTCCACCCTTTTTAACTTGGTCATTCAAGAGAGCCAAGGCAGCCGTCGTTCCATGCGTACCAACTGTTTCTAGCCCCATTTCTTCAAGGACACGTGCAACAGAATCTCCAACCGCAGGAGTTGGCGCCAAACTCAAGTCCACAATACCAAACTCCACACCCAGTCTCTCACTGGCCATTTGACCAACCAATTGACCGATCCGAGTGATTTTAAAGGCAGTCTTCTTGACCGTTTCTGCTACTACATCAAAGCTCTCTCCACGAACTTTTTCCAGGGCACGTTTCACCACACCAGGACCAGAAACTCCGACATTGATGATAACATCTGCCTCCCCAACACCATGGAAGGCACCCGCCATAAATGGATTGTCCTCAACAGCATTAGCGAATACAACCAACTTAGCTGCCCCCATATCAGATAGAGTTGCCGTTTCCTTGATAACACGTCCCATATCTGCGACAGCCGTCATATTGATACCAGACTTGGTTGAGCCGATATTGACTGACGAGCATACCTTGTCCGTTTCAGCCAAAGCACGAGGAATAGAATTGATGAGAATCTCATCTCCCTTTTGATAACCTTTTTGTACCAAGGCAGAGAAACCACCAATAAAGTCCACTCCAATCTCTTTCGCAGCCTTATCAAGCGCTTTTGCCAGAACCACGTAGTCCGTCGCATCTGTCGCTGCTCCAATCAGAGAAATAGGAGTCACCGATACACGCTTATTAACGATAGGGATTCCCAACTCAGCCGCAATTTCATCACCAACAGCCACTAAATTAGCGGCCTTGCTCGTAATCTTTCGATAAATTTTCTCTGCAGCACGATTGATATCTGGATCGATACAGTCCAAAAGGGAAATCCCCATGGTAATGGTTCTGATATCGAAGTTTTGCTCCTCAATCATGGAGATAGTTTCAGTAACTTGTCTAATATCCATATGCACCTCCTAGATATTATACATAGCTTCGAAAATCGCTGCACTCTGAATATTGATTTTCACATTCAAAATTTGCCCAAAAGTTTCAAACTCATTTCGCAGATAAGTAAAATCCTGCTTTTCATCACTAGATACAACAGCCATCATCGTGAAATATTCATCCAAAACAGTTTGAGAGATATCATCAATATTCAAACCCAATTCTGCAATTTTACCAGAAACACCTGCAACAATTCCAGATTTATCTTTACCGACAACAGTTATAATCGCTTTCATAAGCAAACTCCAATTCTTCTTAAAATAAGAAACCTGAACATTAAACAGGATTCTTTTCAAATAGTATAGCATAATTCTAACGAAAATACTCAAAAACGCCTGCTTACGAAGTTGTTCTTAAGCAAAAAACAATTTCGTAAACAAGCGTCTACTATCCCAACTTATGATGAGTGTTCCCGCTAGGACCGAAATCCTAGCGGTAGACCAGAGCTAGACTAAGAGCACAAGACTCCATCATCATAACACTCAACAAAATTGATGATTTTATACTAATTCGATGATCGCCATTGGCGCTGCATCACCACGACGTGGTTCAGTTTTAAGGATACGAGTGTATCCACCGTTACGTTCAGCATAACGAGGTGCGATTTCTGAGAACAATTTTTGAAGTGCTGTAGTAGAAGTGTACTTATCAGTTGCTTCATCATAGTTTTCAGATGCGATTTCATTACGTACGAAAGCAGCTGCTTGACGACGTGCATGCAAATCACCACGTTTACCTAGAGTAATCATTTTTTCAACAGTTTTACGGATTTCTTTAGCACGAGCTTCAGTTGTCACGATTGATTCGTTGATCAAAAGGTCAGTTGTCAAATCGCGAAGCATTGCTTTACGTTGTGAGCTAGTGCGTCCTAGTTTACGGTAAGCCATGTATTCCTCCTTTATTTATCTTTTAATCCAAGACCCAAATCAATGAGTTTGAGTTTCACTTCTTCCAAACTCTTGCGTCCAAGATTTCGTACTTTCATCATCTCTGCTTCAGATTTTTCTGTCAAATCATGCACAGTATTGATACCGGCACGTTTCAAACAGTTGTATGAACGCACAGACAAGTCCAGTTCCTCAATCGTACGATCCAAAATACGATCGTCAGATTCAGTATCAGCTTCTTTCATCACTTCAGTTGACTTAGCAATCTCAGTAAGATTTGTAAACAAATCAAGATGTTCTGTCAAAATACGTGCTGAAAGCCCTAAAGCATCTTCTGGAATAATTGTTCCATTTGTCAAGATTTCAAGGGTTAGTTTGTCAAATCCATCATTGCTACCTACACGAGCAGGTTCCACTTGATAGTTGACTTTTGTAACTGGTGTATAAATAGAATCTACAGCAAGTGTTCCAACTGGTGCATTATCCTTTTTATTTTCATCAGCAGGTACATATCCACGACCACTGTTAACAGTCATAGTCGCTTTTAGGGAAGAACCTTCACCGATTGTAAAGAGATAATGATCTGGATTTACAATTTCAATATCGCTATCTGTCAAAATGTCACCAGCTGTTACTTCAGCAGGACCTTCAACATCTAGTTCGATGATTTTTTCGTCTTCAACGTACGATTTCACTGCAATTCCTTTAATGTTCAGAATGATTTGCATCACGTCTTCACGAACACCTGGAACTGTGTCAAACTCATGTAACACACCATCAATATTGATAGATGTCACAGCTGCTCCTGGTAGAGAAGCTAGAAGTACACGACGAAGAGAGTTACCAAGAGTTGTACCGTAGCCACGTTCAAGTGGTTCGATTACAAACTTGCCATAATCTTTATTTTCATCAATTTTTGTTATATTTGGTTTTTCAAACTCGATCATTTAGTTACTCCCTCTTAAACGAAAAGCAGTGTAATGCGATGATTATACACGGCGACGTTTTGGAGGACGAGCACCATTGTGTGGCACTGGAGTCACATCACGAATTGCTGTTACTTCAAGACCAGCGGCAGCAAGCGCACGAATAGCTGACTCACGACCAGAACCTGGACCTTTTACAGTAACTTCAACTGATTTAAGACCGTGTTCTTGTGCAGATTTAGCAGCAGCTTCAGAAGCCATTTGGGCAGCGAATGGTGTAGATTTACGAGAACCTTTGAAACCAAGAGCACCAGCTGATGACCAAGCAATTGCATTACCATGCACATCAGTAATCATAACAATAGTGTTATTAAATGTAGCGTGAATATGAGCAATACCAGATTCGATATTCTTTTTCACACGACGTTTACGTGTTGGTTTAGCCAAGACTTTTACCTCCTATATTATTTTTTCTTACCAGCAATCGCAACAGCTTTACCTTTACGAGTGCGAGCGTTGTTTTTAGTGTTTTGTCCACGGACAGGAAGTCCACGACGGTGACGGATACCACGGTATGAACCGATTTCCATCAAACGTTTGATGTTCAAGTTTACTTCACGACGAAGGTCACCTTCAACTTTGATTGCATCCACTTCACGACGGATAGCATCTTCTTGATCTGATGTAAGATCACGTACACGAACATCTTCTGAGATTCCAGCAGCAGCCAAAATTTTCTTAGATGTTGCAAGTCCGATACCATAAACATAAGTCAATGAGATTACTACACGTTTGTCATTTGGAATGTCAACTCCAGCAATACGAGCCATGTTTTCTCCTTTCTATCTTATCCTTGACGTTGTTTGTGTTTTGGATTTGCTGGGCAAATTACCATAACACGACCATTACGACGAATAACTTTACAGTATTCGCAAATTGGTTTGACCGATGGTCTTACTTTCATTTCTTATCCCTCCAAGTTTTTCGATTATTTAAAGCGGTAAGTGATACGTCCACGTGTCAAGTCATATGGACTCATTTCGACAGTAACACGATCTCCCGCTAAAATACGAATATAGTTTTTACGAATTTTACCAGAAACTGTTGCTAAAATCTGATGTCCATTTTCAAGTTCAACCGTAAACATTGCATTCGGCATTGTATCAACTACTTTGCCTTCAACTTCAATCACATCGTCTTTTGCCACGCAAAAGCACCTCCATAAATTTCGATTCGATGCCTCTAGACACAGAGACAACAATTATAAGTCAGACTATCTCAGTATAACATTTGTAGCGGATTTTTGCAAGTGTGAAAAACGCTTTATTTCAAATTTGTCAATACTTTTTCGATATCTGAGAAGACATCGTTAATATCTTGATTACCTTCGATGTCATGAACCAAACCTTTGGCACGGTAGTGAGCAATGATTGGTTCTCCTTGTGCAATATTCACATCCAAACGACGTTTGACTGTCTCAGGCTTATCATCTTCACGTTGGTAGTAATCTTCTTCTTTATAGTCAACTGGTGGGTTAAAGACCTTGTGGAAAGTTTCCCCAGTTACGCGGTGGATGATACGACCACTCAAACGTTCTAAGAGGCTATCTGGATTTACTTCAATGTTGATGACACCTTCTAGTTCAATGCCAAGTTCAGCCAATGTTTTGTCCAAGGCATGAGCTTGTTCGATTGTACGTGGGTAACCATCCAATAAGAATCCTGTTTCTTTAATATCATCTTGTGAAAGACGTTCTTTTACGATTCCATTTGTAACTTCATCAGGAACCAATTCACCCTTGTCAATGTATGACTTAGCAAGAACACCCATTTCAGTTTGATTTGCTATTGCAGCGCGGAACATATCACCTGTTGAGATATGTGCAACATGGAATTGTTCTACGATTTTTGCTGCTTGAGTTCCCTTACCTGCACCAGGTAAGCCCATAATCAAAAGATTCATGATCTGATCTCCTTATTTTATTTTTAAATAGAAGCAAAAAGTCTTTTCACCCCTATTTAAAAACAAAATAGAAGAGGGGAGACCAAACTCTCACTAATGTTAGAGTTAAACCTCCACTCCCTCAGCATTTACTGCTTCATACTCAATGAAAATCNNGATAAAGCTGACGTGGTTTGAAGAGATTTTCGAAGAGTATCAGTAAATACTTTTATTCTGTTCTATCCATGAAACCAACATACTTACGTTTCAATAGGTAACCTTCCAATTGCTTGATTCCTTCGATACCTGTAGAGATAATGATCAAGAGACTTGTTCCCCCAAAGGCAACAACATCAGAAAGACCAAATACATCTTTAGCTGCAATCGGCAAAATGGAAATCACACCAAGGAAGAGGGAACCAACCGTTGCAAGACGACGAAGAAGTTTAGACATATATTCTTCTGTACCTTTACCAGGACGAACTCCATGGATATAGGCACCACTCTTTTGTAGGTTCTCTGCCGCTTTCTCAGGATTAATCTGTACAAACGTATAGAAGAATGTAAAGAGAATAATCAATAAAGCATACATGGCAATACCAGTTGGAGAAGTGGTTGCCAACATCTCTTGTGCTACCCTTACCCAAGCCCAATCATGACCTGTAGCGCTCAAAAACTGAAGAATCGCCGCAGGCGCTGCAGTAATGGAACTGGCAAAGATAACAGGGATAACTCCAGCAGGGTTTACCTTCAATGGAAGGTAAGAGCTAGATGGAGCACCTTGTGCAACCTTAGTATATTGGATTGGAATTTTGTATTCTGCTTGTTGAACATAAGTTGTAAAGTAAATGATCAACAATACAGTAATAATCAAAATGATTACGAAAATGATAGATGAAGTGATACGGCTACTTGGGACGTTCACAAAGTAGTCCACATAGATGCCCTGAATCATCTCTGGAATTGAGGCAACAATCCCGGCAAAGATAATCATAGAAACACCATTTCCGTATCCCTTATCTGTAATTTGCTCTCCCAACCAAGTGACAATCATACTACCAGCTGTTAAGATGATACCAATCGTCAGAAAAACTTGGGGAGTTAAAGCAGTTTTAATCAATTGAGCTCCAGCCAAGGTATTAAAACCAGCTGTAATCCCGATAGATTGCACAAAGGCTAGACCAAGGGCAATATAACGAGTAGCTTGGTTCAATTTTCTTCGACCTACTTCCCCTTGTTTTCCCCACTCTACAAATTTCGGTAAAATATCCATTTGTAAGAGTTGGACAACGATAGAAGCAGTAATATAGGGACTAACTCCTAGGGCAAAAATCGAAAAGTTTTTTAGGGCATTCCCCGACACCAAGCTCAACATGTTTAAGAAGGATAATCCACTTAAAGCATTCAAGCTATTGGCATTCACACCAGGAACTGTAATGCTAGTTCCGATACGAAAGACCAAAACGATAAAAATTGTAAATAAAATTTTTGATCGAACCTGCTTGACTTTAAGAGCTTCTCTTAATAATTTAAAAAACATAGGTCACCTCTCTTAGATGACTTCTACTGAACCACCTTTAGCAGTGATAGCTTCTTCAGCTGATTTAGAGAATTTAGCTGCTTTCACAGTCAATTTCTTAATCAACTCACCGTTACCAAGAATTTTAATACCTGACTTTTCAGCTTTAACAATTCCTGCTTCGATAAGAACAACTGGAGTTACTTCAGCACCATCTTCAAAGACGTTCAATTGGTCAAGGTTCACAATTGCGTATTCTTTAGCGTTGATGTTAGTGAATCCACGTTTTGGAAGACGACGGAACAATGGAGTTTGTCCACCTTCAAAACCAAGGCGAACTCCGCCACCGCTACGAGCTTTTTGACCTTTTTGACCACGACCAGATGTTTTACCGTTACCTGATGAAGTACCACGACCAACGCGGTTACGTACTTTACGAGAACCTTCTGCAGGTTTCAATTCATGAAGTTTCATTTTTATTTTCTCCTCTTTTGTAAAATGCTAGCGCCGATAAGGGAGAAAAGGTTGTCTCCCCCATCAACTCGCCTATACGACGTCATCATAGATGACTATATCTAGTTTTAGGGGATGGTATAGTGCACATCCCCTAAAAATTCATTAGTTTACTTCTTCAACTGTTACCAAGTGAGATACTGCAGTGATCATACCACGGATAGCAGCGTTATCTTCTTTAATAACAGAGCTGTTCAATTTGCCAAGTCCAAGTGCTACAACAGTTTTACGTTGTGATGGAATGCGTCCGATTGGAGACTTAGTCAAAGTAATTTTAATTTGAGCCATTTTATCCCCTTTCTTATGCCAAATCAGAAACTGAAATACCACGAAGGGCAGCAACTTCTTCAGCGCGTTTCAATTGTTTCAAACCTTCAACAGTTGCACGAACAATGTTGATTGGAGTGTTAGAACCAAGTGATTTAGATGTAATATCTGCCACACCTGCCAATTCCACAACGGCACGAACTGCACCACCAGCGGCAACTCCAGAACCTTCTACAGCAGGTTTCAACAATACTTTAGCTCCACCGAATTCTGAAAGAACTTCGTGTGGGATTGTTGTTCCAACCATAGGAACTTCGATCAAGTTTTTCTTAGCATCATCTACTGCTTTACGGATTGCTTCTGGAACTTCTTGAGCTTTACCAGTACCAAATCCTACGCGACCGTTGTGGTCACCAACAACAACAAGAGCTGCGAAACGAAGACGACGTCCACCTTTAACAACTTTTGTAACACGATTGACAGCAACTACGCGTTCTTCTAATTCAACTGCATTGTCTTTAAATGCCATTTTCTAGTGTCCTCCTATTAGAATTTCAATCCGTTTTCACGAGCTGCATCAGCCAAAGCTTTCACACGTCCGTGATATAGATATCCACCGCGGTCGAACACCACTTCTGAAATACCTTTAGCGTTTGCACGTTCTGCAACGAGTTTACCGACAGCAACAGCTTGTTCAGTTTTAGTTCCTTTTGAAACTTCTTTATCAAGAGTTGAAGCACTTGCGAGCGTTACACCCGCTACGTCATCAATCACTTGAGCGTAGATGCCTGTATTAGAACGGAATACGTTCAAACGTGGGCGATCAGCAGTTCCAGAGAGTTTTCCGCGAACGCGACGGTGGCGTTTTTGGCGGAGTTTGTTTTTATCTGGTTTTGAAATCACAGTTTTCACCTCTTTAGTTTTAAATCGTGTGCTATGCACAAAGTTGGAAAATAGGTTGGTGGTTGAGAATCAACCACTCAACATTATTTACCTGTTTTACCTTCTTTACGGCGAACGAATTCACCAACGTAACGGATACCTTTACCTTTATATGGTTCTGGTGAACGAAGGCTACGTACGTAAGCAGCTGTTTGACCAACTACTTCTTTTGAAATTCCGCTAACAACGATTGTTGTTGGGTTTGGAAGTTCAAAAGTAATTCCTTCTGGAGCTTCAACTTCGTCTGGATGAGATTTACCAACAGCCAAAACAAGTTTAGATCCTTGAAGTTGTGCACGGTAACCAACCCCGCGCATTTCAAGTTCTTTCTTGAATCCTTCTGATACACCAACAACCATGTTGTTCAAAAGGGCACGAGTAGTTCCGTGGATAGTTTTCATTTCTTTTGAATCGTTTGGACGGTGAAGAGTTACTTCAGTACCTTCCACACGGATTTCAATATCTTTTGAGAACTCACGAGTAAGTTCTCCTTTAGGTCCTTTTACAGTTACAAGGTTGTCATTGTTAGTGATTTCAACACCAGCAGGCAACACGATAACTTTATTACCAATACGTGACATGTTTATTTTCTCCTGTTAAATTGTCAGGCCAGAACGGCCAGTTTTCACGGGGCTAAATCGATTTCTCGATTTAAAGGAACATTTAGGTTTCAATTTCAAAGTGAATCTAGGCATCGTCTCGCAGGCATAACTTTGGGTTAGGCAAGAGACGATAACGAAGAGTCACAAAGAAATTGGGAGCTAAATATTACCAAACGTAAGCGATAACCTCACCACCAACATTCTTTTGGCGTGCTTCTTTATCAGTAAGCAAACCTTCAGAAGTTGAAAGGATAGCAATTCCAAGTCCGTTAAGAACTTTTGGAAGGTCTTCACGTTTTTTGTAGACACGAAGTCCTGGTTTAGAAATACGTTTCAAGTTAGTGATAACTTTTTCACCGTTTGGTCCGTATTTAAGAAATACACGGATGATGCCTTGTTTGTCATCTTCGATGATTTCAACGTTTTTTACAAAACCTTCGCGTTTAAGGATTTCAGCAATCCCTTTTTTGATGTTTGATGCAGGTACTTCAAGTACTTCGTGTTTAGCTTGGTTAGCGTTACGAATACGAGTTAGGAAGTCTGCGATTGGGTCAGTCATAACCATTTTGTTTTTCTCCTCTTACTAGTAGTTTGCAAGTTGCACTTGCTAGTTAATACATGATACAAAGAGCGTAACAGCAAGAGCAAAAATAGGCAATTTGATGCAGGAGCGATGCTCCAAAGAAAATTGGTCTTTTTTTGCCAAAGCCGTAGCTCGTGTTCAAATTGGCTAGCCCAACTGAACCCGGGCTAAACTCTGTGTGAAAAAGATAAACTTTCCTAGAAACCTCAGTTTCTTCGTCAAGTTTCCTATTTTCACTTAGAGTTTTGACGCCCTTGATATCTTAAATTACCAAGATGCTTTTGTTACACCAGGAATTTGACCTTTATGCGCAAGTTCGCGAAAAGCGATACGACTCAGACCAAATTTGCGGTAAACTGAATGTGGGCGCCCCGTAACTCTACAACGATTATGTAAACGAGTCGGTGAGGCGTTGCGAGGTAATTTAGATAAACCTTCATAGTCCCCTGCTGCCTTTAATGCAGCACGTTTTTCAGCATAACGGTCAACAATTTTTTGGCGTTTAGCCTCTCTAGCTACCATTGATTTTTTAGCCATTAGATTTACCTCCTATATTATTTTGCAAAAGGCATTCCAAGGCCTGTAAGCAATGCACGTGACTCTTCGTCAGTGTTAGCAGTTGTTACGATAACAATGTCAAGACCACGAGTTTTGTCAACGTCATCGAAGTTGATTTCTGGGAAAATCAATTGTTCTTTCACACCAAGTGTATAGTTTCCGCGTCCATCAAATGATTTTGTTGGAACACCGTGGAAGTCACGTACACGTGGAAGTGAAACTGAAACCAATTTATCCAAGAATTCGTACATCCGTTCACCACGAAGGGTAACTTTTGCACCGATCGCAACACCTTCACGAAGACGGAAGCCGGCGATTGATTTTTTAGCTTTAGTGATAAGTGGTTTTTGACCTGAGATAAGTGCCAATTCTTCAGCAGCTTTTTCAAGGCTTTTAGCGTTTGATACAGCTTCACCAACACCCATGTTCAAAACGATCTTATCTACTTTAGGCACAGCCATCACTGATGAGTAGTTGAATTGTTCTGTCAAAGCAGGAACTACTTCATTAAGATATTTTTCTTTTAAACGATTTGCCATTATACTTCTCCTTTCCTTCGTGATTAATCAAGCACTTCGCCTGATTTTTTGTTGTAGCGAACTTTTTTACCGTCTACAAATTTGTAACCAACACGACCAGCTACACCATTTTTGTCCAAAACTTGAACGTTTGATACATGGATAGCTGCTTCTTTCTCGATGATACCACCTTGAGGAAGCTCGTTAGTTGGACGTTGGTGTTTCTTAACGATGTTAACACCTTCAACGATAACTTTGTTTACTTTTGGAAGGGCAGTAAGGACAACAGCTTCTGTTCCCTTATCTTTACCAGCGATTACGCGAACTTTGTCGCCTTTTTTTACAAACATTAGGTTTCTCCTTGATTTTTCTTACGCCCATAAGGGCACCCTAGCTTGAAGCTAGGGGACTAGTTTGTTTGTTTTTGCTCTTCGAAAATCAAAGCAATCCTTCGTCAGTTTCAACTCACCTAACTTAAGTTATGCTTTCGTTTTACTTCCTAGACTTGTTTTAATTTTCTTTGAGCAACCAATTAAAGTACTTCTGGAGCAAGTGACACGATCTTCATGAAGCCACCTTCACGCAATTCACGTGCAACTGGGCCAAAGATACGTGTTCCGCGAGGAGTTTTGTCTTCACGGATGATAACTGCTGCGTTTTCGTCAAATTTGATGTATGAACCATCAGCACGACGAGCACCTGATTTAGTACGAACGATAACTGCTTTAACAACGTCACCTTTTTTAACCGCACCACCAGGAGTAGCTTGTTTTACAGATGCCACGATAACATCACCGATGTTTGCAAATTTACGTCCTGAACCACCAAGAACTTTGATAGTCAAGATTTCGCGAGCACCGCTGTTGTCTGCGACTTTCAAACGAGTTTCTGTTTGAATCATTTCAGTTTTCTCCTTTCAGGTTTGATTAGATGATGACCGCTTCTTCAACAACTTCTACAAGACGGAAACGTTTTGTAGCTGAAAGCGGGCGAGTTTCCATGATACGTACGATATCGCCTTCTTTGGCAACATTGTTTTCATCATGAGCTTTATATTTTTTAGAGTAGTTAATACGTTTACCATAGACTGGGTGGTTACGTTTTGTTTCAACTACAACTGTGATTGTCTTGTCCATTTTGTCAGATACAACACGTCCAACAAGAACTTTACGATTATTGCGTTCCATTGAAATTTCTCCTTCCCTAGTCTATTATTTCGCTTCAGATTGAACTGTTTTGATACGAGCGATTTGTTTTTTAACTTCTTTCAAGCGAGCTGTTTGTTCCAATTGACCAGTAGCAGCTTGGAAACGAAGTTCAAACAATTCTTTTTTCAATTCGTTTTCGCGCTTCGCGAGTTCTTCTTGAGAAAGACCACGAAGTTCTTTAACAAATTCTTTTACTTCATTAAGTTTCATGCCTTCTCCTTATTCTGCTTCACGTTTTACGAATTTACATTTAACTGGCAATTTGTGGCTAGCAAGTCGAAGCGCTTCACGTGCAATCTCTTCAGATACACCAGCGATTTCGAACATCACTTTACCACGTTTAACTGGTGCTACCCAACCTTCAGGTGCCCCTTTACCAGATCCCATACGCACACCGATAGCTTTAGCAGTGTATGATTTGTGTGGGAAGATTTTAATCCAAACTTTACCACCACGTTTCATGTAACGAGTCATGGCGATACGAGCAGCTTCGATTTGGCGGTTAGTGATCCAGTGGCTAGTTGTAGCTTGAAGACCGTATTCACCGAATGCTACTTCTTTTCCACCTTTTGCTTCACCGCGCATTTTTCCACGGAACTCACGACGGTGTTTAACACGTTTAGGTACTAACATTGGTTATTTACCTCCTTTAGTGTTTTTACGAGCTGGAAGAACTTCACCACGGTAGATCCATACTTTAACACCAAGTTTACCGTATGTAGTATCTGCTTCTTCCCAAGCGTAATCGATATCTGCACGAAGTGTGTGAAGCGGAACAGTTCCTTCAGAGTATCCTTCAGCACGGGCGATATCTGCACCGTTCAAACGACCTGATACTTGAGTTTTGATTCCTTTAGCTCCAGCACGCATTGCACGTTGGATTGCTTGTTTTTGTGCACGACGGAAAGCAACACGTTGCTCCAATTGACGAGCAATTCCTTCACCTACAAGGTGAGCATCCAAATCAGGTTGTTTGATTTCGATGATGTTGATGTGTACTTGTTTTCCAGTCAATTTGTTAAGTTTTGCACGGAGTGCATCAACGTTAGCACCACCTTTACCGATAACCATACCTGGTTTAGCAGTGTGAAGTGAAACGTTAACTTTGTTTACTGCGCGTTCGATTTCAATAGTTGAAACTGCTGCGTCAGCAAGTTCTTTTTGAACGAATTTACGGATTGCAAGATCTTCATGAAGGTAATCCGCGTATTCTTTTTCAGCATACCATTTGGCATCCCAATCACGGATGATGCCGACACGCATACCAATTGGATGTACTTTTTGACCCACGATTTTACCTCCTTATTTTTCTGCAACAGCTACAGTGATGTGAGCTGTACGTTTGTTGATTGGTGAAGCTGAACCTTTCGCACGTGGACGGAAACGTTTCATAGTTGGTCCTTCGTTTGCGAATGCTTCAGATACTACCAAATTAGCTTTATCCAAACCAAAGTTGTTTTCAGCGTTAGCTACAGCTGAGTTCAAAACTTTCAAGATGATTTCAGCAGCTTTGTTTGGAGTGAATGTCAAGATTGCGATTGCATCGGCTACGCTTTTACCACGGATGTTATCAAGAACAAGACGTGATTTACGAGGTGAAACACGTACTGTACGAGCCATTGCTTTAGCTGAAGTAATTTCTGCCATTTATGTTCTCCTTATTTTCTACGTGTTTTCTTGTCGTCTGCAGCGTGACCTTTGTAAGTACGAGTTGGTGCAAATTCACCAAGTTTGTGACCTACCATGTCTTCTTGGATGTAAACAGGTACGTGTTTACGTCCGTCATAAACTGCAATAGTGTAACCAATGAAACTTGGGAAGATCGTTGAACGACGTGACCAAGTTTTAATAACTTTTTTCTTTTCGTCGTTAGCTTGAGCTTCAACTTTTTTCATCAAATGCTCATCGACGAAAGGTCCTTTTTTAAGACTGCGTCCCATTTTTATATTTTCTCCTTTAAATGTTGTACCACAGCGGCTTGCGCTCACATGGAGCGCTACCGAGCTGGCGGATTTACTAGTTGCTTAAGCGACTAGTTTAATATTATTTCTCGTTGCGACGACGAACGATAAGTTTGTCAGATTTCGCTTTCTTATTACGAGTTTTAAGACCAAGAGCAGGTTTGCCCCATGGAGTAGATGGTGCTTTACGACCAACTGGTGCTTTACCTTCACCACCACCGTGTGGGTGATCGTTAGGGTTCATTACAGAACCACGAACTGTTGGGCGGATACCTTTCCAACGGCTACGTCCCGCTTTACCAAGGTTTACAAGTCCGTGTTGTTCGTTTCCGACAACACCAACTGTAGCACGGCAAGTTCCAAGAATCATACGAACTTCACCTGATTGAAGACGAACAAGAACGTATTTACCTTCTTGACCCAATACTTGAGCAGATGCTCCAGCAGCACGTACCAATTCACCACCACGACCTGGTTTCAATTCGATGTTGTGGATCAAAGTACCAACTGGGATGTTAGCAAGTGGAAGAGCGTTTCCGACTTTGATATCTGCTTCTGGACCTGAAACGATACGTTGACCTACTTCAAGACCTTTTGGAGCGATGATGTATGCTTTCACACCGTCAGTGTAGTGTACAAGAGCGATGTTTGCAGAACGGTTTGGATCGTACTCGATTGTTTTAACAACCGCTTCAACGTTGTCTTTGTTACGTTTGAAGTCAACCAAACGGTAGAAACGTTTGTGTCCACCACCTTGGTGACGAACAGTGATACGACCGTTGTTGTTACGACCAGCCTTGCTCTTCAATGCAACAAGCAATGATTTTTCAGGAGTGCTTGTTGTGATTTCAGCGAAATCCAAAGAAGTCATATTACGGCGACCGTTTGTTGTTGGTTTATAAACACGAATTCCCACGATATTTCCTCCTTAGATTATTCAGCTTCAGCAGCAAACAACTCGATTGCTTTTGAATCAGCTGTAAGTGTGATGATAGCTTTTTTAGTTTTGTTAGTAAAACCAGTGTAACGTCCAACACGTTTAGCTTTTGGTTTTACGTTGATTGTGTTAACATTAGCAACTTTAACACCTTCGAAAGCAGCTTCAACAGCTTGCTTGATCAAAAGTTTGTGTGCACGAGTGTCAACTTCAAATACATATTTTCCTGCTTCAAGTTGAGCCATTGAGCTTTCAGTGATGACAGGTTTTTTGATAACATCATACAAATTCATTATGCAAGAACCTCCTCGATTTTAGAGATAGCTGCTTGAGTAACAAGAAGTTTGTCACTATTTGCGATGTCAAGAACACTTGCAGTTGTAGCAGTCGCAACTTTCACGTTTGGAAGGTTACGAGCTGAAAGAGCTGCGAATTCGTTTCCTTCTTCAAGAATAACAAGGACTTTAGAATCGATGCTCAAAGCTGCAAGAACTTTTGCAAATTCAGCAGTTTTTGGAGCTGTAAATTCAAGAGAATCAACGGCTACAAATTTATTTTCAGCAACTTTTTCTGAGTAAACAGATTTAAGCGCAAGGCGACGAACTTTTTGAGGAAGTTTGTACGCATAGCTACGTGGAGTTGGTCCGAAGACGATTCCACCACCACGCCATTGTGGAGAGCGGATAGAACCTTGACGAGCACGTCCAGTTCCTTTTTGACGCCATGGTTTGCGTCCGCCACCTGAAACAGCTGAGCGGTTTTTAACTGCGTGAGTTCCTTGACGAAGGCTAGCACGTTGGCTGATGATCACATCAAACACAACAGATTGGTTTGGTTCGATACCAAAGATTGCATCGTTAAGAACAACTTCGCCAGCTTGTTTACCAGTTTGGTCGAATAATAATGTTACATTTGCCATTTTGACTGTATTCCCCTTTCCTTATTATTTACCAGCTTTAACTGCTGACTTGATAGTGATAAGAGATTTCTTAGCACCTGGTACGTTACCTTTGATAAGGATAACGTTCTTTTCTGGAACAACTTGTACAACTTCAAGGTTTTGAATTGTTACGCGGTCACCACCCATACGTCCTGCAAGGTTTTTACCTTTGAATACGCGGTTAGGTGCAACAGGCCCCATAGAACCTGGACGACGGTGGTAACGAGAACCGTGAGCCATTGGTCCACGTGATTGTCCGTGGCGTTTGATAACACCTTGGAAACCTTTACCTTTAGAAGTACCAGTTACGTCAACAACGTCTCCAGCTGCGAATGTTTCAACTGTGATTTCAGCACCAACTTCCAAGCCTTCAACGTTTTTGAATTCACGAATGAAGCGCTTAGGAGCCGTGTTAGCTTTCGCTACATGTCCTTTAGCAGGTTTGTTGCTCAATACTTCGCGTTTGTCATCGAAACCAACTTGGATAGCGTTGTATCCGTCTGTTTCAACAGTTTTAACTTGAAGAACAACGTTTGGAGTTGCTTCAATAACTGTTACAGGGATCAATTCGCCAGCTTCAGTGAAGATTTGAGTCATTCCCACTTTTTTCCCTAAGATTCCTTTTGTCATGAGAAAATAGTTCCTTTTCTATATTTTTTATTCAAAAAGTTTTTAACGAGCGTTTTTTATGCTCAGGTCTAAGATACAAAGGGCGTCAAACTCAAAGTGAAAATAGGAAACTGACGCAGTGTCTAGCAGACACTAGGAAGTTTATCTTTTTCACACCGAGTTTAGCCCGTGTTCAATTAGATTGAAACACCAGCCTCTGCTCTTTTATATTTTAGATTAAAGTTTAATTTCTACGTTTACACCACTTGGAAGATCCAATTTCATCAAAGCATCAACTGTTTTTTGAGTTGGGTTAACGATATCGATCAAACGTTTGTGTGTACGCATTTCAAATTGTTCGCGAGAGTCTTTGTATTTGTGAGTCGCACGAATAATTGTGTAGAGGCTACGTTCAGTTGGAAGTGGGATTGGACCCGCAACTTGTGCACCTGTACGAGTAGCTGATTCTACGATTTTTGCAGCCGCTGTGTCAAGCGTACGGTGTTCGTAAGCTTTCAAACGGATACGGATTTTTTTGTTTGCCATTTTTTTCTCCTTTTCGTCTATTTAAGATAATAGGCTAGCTCCACAAGAAAACCGACGCGGCGTTGCGTGGCAATGCAACCGAGCGTGTCGCAACCTCTTGCATCAAAGCTAAAGCTGTAATTTACAGCACCATAATAGAATAACACAAAGCCCCTGCGATTGCAAGGGATTTGTTAGGTTTTTTTCTTTTTTTTGGGATGAAATCGCTTTTGATGAAAAGTTTTACAAAAAATCAAGAAATAAAACAGCGAAAGCGTTGTCAAATTAAAAATAATAGAGTATAATAAGAGATGTAAATATAATTTAAAAAATAGGACAAACCAAAACAAAAACGGAGGGGGAGATGTTTTAAGAAAAAATTATTATACCTTCATTGAGAGGACTAATTTTAGTTCTCAAAAATATTGGTAGAATTTGTGGGAGTTTAGCAAGCTCTCGCCAATGAATGAAATTAGTTAAGATGTTGTAAATGGAACTATAAACTAGATTTTCTTCAATAAGATTGGAATGTGAGTAAGCTATGATTAGAAAAAAATTTTTATTAGCGATTATTGGGATTATTTTGCTATTTTTGGGGTATTGGGGCTGGAAAGTATATCAAGACAGTACAAGAGAAATTATTCCACTAGAGTCTTTACAAGTAACGGTAATAAAAACCGATAAAGATTATTCTATATCTGTTAAAGCAGATTTAGATAATTTTGAACAACTCTCAAATTATCAAGCAATACAAATAAGTAATGATGTCTATTTATATTTTATGAAAACGAAGGCAATTTTTAAAAAAAATACAGTAGATGCAGATTTATCAAATATCTTGGTTGGCAATATAAACCAAGCCATCAACAACATATATGTCGTTAGTGGCAATGATATTATCGTTAAATTTAATGATAGTAAGTATAATCACATCAATGTTTTGAAGTATACTGATAGAAAATTGTTGCTTCGTTTAAATTAAAAAGCGCATTACTTAATAAGAAAGGAAAAAATATGTTAAGAAAATTTAAATCATTAATATTTCTGTCTCTTGCTTCACTATCTCTTATTTCTGGGACTGCTGCATTCGCCGCACAAGGTTCATGGTTTTCTAATTTCCAATTTGACGTAAACGGTGTTTCAGGAGTAGGGACCTCTAATTCTTTTAATGAGGTAGGTCACTTTACTTTTAGAGTAATCCGAGCAGATGGTTCTTGGATTGGCTATAGTAATCACACAATAGGGCCTAATCAATCAGCTTCTAATAGTTACTGGGGGCAACCTGCTTTAGATAGACAGGGGCAAGTTATTATAAACAATAGATATTGGCATACACCTTGGTTTAATTCATAAAAACTTTATGTGTCTGAATATTAGTACTTTTGGCTAATGTCTAACCCTTCAAAATAGCAAAAATAAAAGTTGAGTTNNAACTCAACTTTTATTTTTGGGAAAATATATTATATATCCATGGTGCTTAGTCAATTAAAAATAATAAAATCATACTGACATAAATTTGAACTATTTTAAAATTAACTAGTACCGTGATTCTACAGCAGGTTCTCATATTATTTTTAGATGTCATTGGAGAGTAAAAGGTATGTTGAAAATTTCAAATCTTGACAAAAAATATAAAGAAAAAATAGTTTTGAATTCAGTTACACTCAATATAGAAGACTCAAATAAAATTTATTCTTTAATAGGTGAAAGCGGAACAGGTAAATCAACATTGTTTAATATTTTATTTGGTTTAGATCAGGAGTATGAAGGAGAGTATACTTTATTCAAGCAAAACGCAAAAGAATATAGTTTGGATACATGGGCGCAGTTAAGAGAATCAAAGATAGGATTAGTTTTTCAAGATTATAAACTTTTGGAAGACTTTACTGTTTTTGAAAATTTAAAATTAGCAAGTAATGCACCGGATTCAGATATCGGAAGTATCATGAAAGAATTAGATATTTTTGATTTGAAATCTAAGTTTTGCTTTGAGTTAAGCGGAGGGCAAAAGCAGAGGGTAGCTCTTGCACGTGCAGCCATAAAAAAACCAAAGATTTTACTATTAGATGAACCTACAGGAAACTTAGATACTTCAACCAGCCAATTAGTTTTTAAATATCTACAAAAACTTAGAAATAGAGGGATTCTTATTTTCTATATCACTCATGATAGAGAGTTGGCTAATTTGGCAGATGTTGTATATGAGATAAAAGATAAAACAATTAAAGAAGTCAGGAGAACAGAGGAAAATATAAAGTTATCTGATAACTTCAACGAAAATACTCGAAAAATTCCCTTTAATTTTACTATAGATTATGTAAAATATAAGTCAATTCGAAATATGAAGAGGCAATTACTTCTAATAGTTCCTATGACTTTAATAATATCTATTTTTATACTAGGCTTTACTGCGTATCGTTCAGCTTCTTTACTTAGTTTTGAGAGTTTTTTTTCTGGAATAAGTGAAAGAGTCATAGTGGCATCTACTCAGCAACTCAATACAGATACAATAAAAGATTATAATGAAAATAATATACAAAGCCCTTATGATGGTAAGAGAATAGGTTTTTCGGATAAAGATAAACAACAAGTTGAATCTATTGATGGAATTGAGAAGGTAATTTTATTTAATCATGGTGTAAAATCTAATTATAACAATGCTTATAATAGTTTAAATTTAAATTTTTCTGAAAAAGATTTTTCTAGTAAAATAAGAAAGTTTAACTATGGCTGGAATAAAATTTCTTCACTTTCATTCAATTTCCAAAAACTCGATGTTCCTAAATACTTTATTTCAGATTATAATTCTGAGAATATAATCCTGTTATCAGGTGACTATCCAAAGGATGACAGTAATGAAGTTTTAGTACCAGATACTTTTATTTTGCAACATTTAAATACTGAAGACTATCAAAAAGTTCTTAGAAAAGAAATTGATTTGGAAACAGCAAATATATACTCTAAGGAAAAAAAGAATGATAAAGTAATAATTAGCGGTGTTTATCAAACATATTATCAAAATAGTTTGAAATCAAATTATCCAATTTACTCATCTTATTTTGAAGAATCTAATCTTGAATATTTTTTAAGTCAAGAATCATATGAGCATCACAAACAAATATTATCGTTGACTCCTGAAACATCAAAGGCTAGTAAAGACATTGTAGATAGTTATGAAAATTATGTAAATGCTGTAGGGACGAGCAAAGATGGATTGTTAATAAAAATAACTGGTGATGTAGAGACTATTTCTAAAAATCTGCAAAAACTATTTCCTAAGTATCGATTAGCTTCCAGATATGATATGAGGTCAGGAACTTTTAGTGATATTTATGGTAGCTTAGTGAGAATATTGATAGTTGGTTCGACTGTAATTTCTCTGGTCATAGGATTAGTAGTTGCATTTTTAAATAAGGGATATATAATCAATAGATCAAAAGAGTTAGCTATTTTATATAGCTTAGGGTATAAGAAAAAGTATATTTTTTCAATAATATTTTTTGACAATATATTAATTTTTCTTTTATCTTTCTTTAGTGCAGTGCTAATAACTACAGGATTAAATTTAGTTTATCTCAGTAAGACTGTGTACTTCTCCTATTTTTCATCGTTATCATCATTATCAAATATGGGATATATTTTTGCACTTGTTATATTGATGATGTTAGTATCGGATATATGGGGGTTGAACACTGTTAAACAAAGGCAACTCCGGAAATTTTTGAATAATCAATTTTAACAATGTTAATCAAGAGTTTATTACATCAAATTTTGTGAACACTCTTTGATTTTAGCTAAAATATCTCATTGTCATGGATATTGGGAGGCTTTAAGATATTAAAAGAGAGGGAATTGAACTCAGTAATATCATTAATTTAATGAGCTAACTATTTGAATAGAAGATATGATTGAAATCATCAAAGCGATTCTCTATCCTATCTTCTATTTTTTGCATAACAAACAGAGGGGGGCACCCCATTTTTTGAGATTTATGTTACTCTATAGATATAGTTAATTGAAACAAGAGCAGGACAGAAGAGACTCGTAAAAGGTATTGCAACTTGGTAATACCTTTTTGAGGTGCTTTTTGATATGAGCCCATGTTTTCTCAATAGGATTGTACTCAGATGAGTAGGGAGGAAGAGGTAAAAGTTCATGCGCCACCGGCAGACAAGCTGTCACCTTTTGATTTGGTGCGTCCTTTGGCACTACCAGATGGCGTTCTGAGGTGATATAAGGATCTGTTTCTAGCAAATTTACTGTAGTAGAATCTAAAGCTTGGTACAATTCTTGAGCAAAGGTTGATTTACCCGAAGCTCCATGACCGTATATTCCCAGTGTCCTGACTTTCCCCGTCTCGATCTCTGAGACTAGTTGGTCTACTAAGTCTTTTTTCTTCATTCTCTCTTCACCTGTTCATAGCTTTCTTTTCCGTCATTGAGCTTGTCCCAAATCACTACTTGCCCACTTTTGAGCGATTTTTGCACATCGATAACTCGTTGGTTAGACGAACCTCGAAACTGGAGCATATGATTTCTCTTAGTTCGATCATATCGTCCATCGACAAGAATGTCAATCAGTGACAAGAGTTCCAGTTTATCTGGAGTTTCCAACATCATTTCTTCCCAAGTGTAGCCGGCCCAGGACCAGATGTCCTTGTCTGGCAATTCCTTCCGAATCCGCTTAGCAAGTGGCAAGAGAATCCCAGTATTAAGAAAAGGCTCCCCTCCCAGCAAGGTCAAGCCTTGAACATAAGGTTGAGCGAGATCTTCCATGATCTGTTCTTCTAATTCTGCTGTATAGGGAATTCCGGCATTGAAGGACCAGGTGGCAACATTATAACATCCCTCGCAATGAAACATGCAACCTGATACATAGAGAGAGTTACGCACGCCTTCGCCATCCACAAAGTTAAAGGCCTTGTAGTCAATGATACGCCCTTGACTGAGTTCCTCGCTTTTCCATTCTTGTGGTTTTGGATTATTCATTCGCTACCTCTATCCAATAACGCTCCACACCATTACGAACGTCCTCAAGGAGCCCACCATTTGCTAAAATGACTGCTCTACTAGCAGAATTATTCACACTACAGGTCACCAGAGCTTTCTTGATATTCTTTTCCTTAGCAACTTTCAAGCCCTGACGGAGAGTCTCTTTTGCATAACCTTTGCCTCTTTCTGATGGACGGATGGAGTAGCCAATGTGGCCAGCATAATTCAGTAAACCCTCATTCAGTCTCAATCGCAGATTCAAAAATCCTAGAGTATGACCTGCATCATCAAATGATACAAATTGAATAGAAGGAACACGATTTTCAGGCAAGTTTATTCCCATTTCTTTTTGCATATTTGTTTCCAACCACTCTTCATACACAAAGTTCTCTGTATCTCAAAATCCGCCATCATGGGCTGATTGGCTCTTTTCAAACTCTGCCATCATCTCTAAAACTGTTTCTTTATCTGCTAATCTTGGTCTGCGTAATTCCATCCTTACCTCCCACTATGAGAAAAGCGAGAGCTGACTCTCACTTTTATTTCTTCTTATTCTTATTTAAAAATTGTTCTCTGAGGTTGAGCAAGCGTTCTTTCTTACCAGCTCCACCTTTAGAGTGTTTCTCGTGATAACGGGTCACTTGTGCACGCCCCTTATCGTCTAATTGATATTTTCCCATTTCATTTCTTTCTAATTGGTTACTTGGTGACCAGCTATTTTAATCGTTGAACCATTCATGTGTTTGACACGCGCTGCAATTTCCTTGTGACGCCCATTGACCATAGGTCTCGCTTGAGGATTACCTAAATAGCCACAAGTCCGTTTAACAACGTCTACTGTTTTAGGGTCGCTATTGCCACAGTTAGGACAAGCAAAGCCCCTCTCAGTTGGTTCAAAATCCCCTTCAAAGTCACACTTATAGCAACGGTCTATTGGAGTATTAGTCCCCAGATAACCCACACGGTCATAAGCATAATCCCAGACAGCTTCCAGAGCCTTAGGATTTTGCTGAAGGACTGGATACTCACAATAATGGATGAAACCACCTGACGCACCTGCTTCTGGATAGACTTTCTCAAAGTCTAATTTTTCAAACGGTGTTGGATTTTTACGAACATCGTAGTGGAAAGAGTTGGTGTAGTATTCCTTATCTGTAATATCAGGAATAGAACCAAACTTGTCTGTATCTAGTCGACAGAAACGGTCTGTCAAACTTTCAGACGGTGTTGAGTAGATAGAGAAATGGTAGCCATATTGGTCAGACCACTCTTCTACACGGCGTTTCATATCGCGAATGATGTCTAGCGTGAATTCCTTAGCATCTGGATTACTTTCCCAGCTGTTACCAAAGAAAACTGTCGCTACTTCATACAAGCCGATATAGCCCAGCGAAACGGTTGCCCGACGATTCTTAAAGAGCTGGTCAACACTTTCTTCTTTACCTAGACGATGGCCAAAAGCACCGTACTGATAAAGAATAGGAGCATTTGCCGGTGTCGCTTCCTTGGTTCGTTCGACACGGTAAACCAGGGCATCTTCTGCGATATTCATACGCTCGTTGAAGATTTCCCAGAACTTATTCATGTCGCCCTCAGACTCGAGGGCGATGCGAGGAAGATTGACCGTCACAACGCCTAAATTCATCCGACCTGAATTGACTTCTACACCATTTTCATCCTTCCACCCTTGAAGAAACGAACGGCAACCCATAGGCACCTTAAAAGAACCTGTCAAGTCGACAATCTTATCGTAAGACAAGACGTCTGGGTACATCCGCTTGGTTGCACACTCAAGAGCCAACTGCTTAATGTCGTAGTTGGGAGTTCTTTCTTCCAAGTTAAGACCTCTTTTAAGCGTAAAGATGAGCTTAGGAAAGATGGCTGTACGGTGTTCTGAACCGAGACCCTTGATACGAATGTTTAAAATAGCTTTTTGAATTTCACGCTCAAAACGGCTAGTTCCTAGACCAAAACCTAGCGAGGTAAAAGGTGTTTGGCCATTTGAAGTGAAGAGGGTGTTGATTTCATACTCAAGGGATTGCATAGCATCGTAGATGTCTTTTTGAGTTTTCTTCCAAGCGTAATCTTCCCGTTTTTCAGGCAAGACCCATTCTTCTGCATCTTTGAGGTGTTTTTGGTAGTTCTTCTCTGCATAAGGCGCCAAGACTTCATCGATACGGTCAGCTGAACAACCACCGTACTGGCTAGAAGCCACGTTGGCGATGATTTGGGAAATCTGAGCTGTTGCAGTCTGGATAGACTTGGGACTTTCTACCTCTGCATTTCCAATCTTAAAACCATTTTCCAACATCCCCTTGAAATCAATCAAACAGCAGTTGGTCATCGGTGTATAGGGACTGTAGTCCAAATCGTGATAGTGGATATCCCCCTTTTGGTGAGCATTGGCTACGTGCTTAGGAAGCATTTGGAGTCCAATCGACTTCCCAACAATCCCCGCAGTCAAATCACGTTGGGTGTTAAAAACATCGCTATCTTTATTGGCATTTTCATTGACAACTGCCTGATCTTTATTAAGAAGCTTATGAATACTAAAGTTGATATCTGTCGCTTTTGAGCGCTCAAAATCCCTCTGTGTCCGATAAGTGATATACTCCTCAGCCAGCGCATATTCTTTGGCTTCAAGGAGTTCATGTTCTACGATATTTTGAATTTCGTAAATCTTAACCCCCTGTGGAAAGCGACTATGAATTTCTGTGACAATTCGCTCAGTCAGAGCATTGAGGCGTTTTTCAACCAAGGGTGTCACATCCATAACCTTGTCTGCCGCCTTGTGGAGAGCCTTGTCAATCTTATCCACATCAAATACAACACGTCTCCCATCTCGTTTCTCGACGAAGAGAGTTGGCAAAATTGTAATTTTTTCTTCTAGTGCAATCATATGCATGCTCTTTTCTAAAATGTTCTTTCTAAAAAGTATTATACCACTCTAAAAAGAAAAATCAATATCTTGTGTTAAAAATCCTAAAATTTTTAAAAATACACAAGATATTGATTTTGTTATTTGATTTTATAGACTTTAAACTCTGAGTAATCAGTCTTTACTTGTTGGTAATTTTCTTTCAAGATTGTTTCTACTTCAGACCAGACTGGCACCTTGTCATTTACCACAATCACCTTAGGTTGTTTTTCTTTCAAGTCATTGAGTAGCTTATTCCGATTTTCCTCAGTTGCTGTATAGTGCACGGGAGACAAAATCGCCGATGGCGACAAGCGCTCACTCTTACGATAAAGAGTCGCAGTATCATCCCATGCATAGATAGCATCTTCCGTATTTGTCTCCTCTTTTACCAAATCAGCAAGACGATTACGTTCTTGATAAGGTACCGGATAAAGGACAAACCTCATCAAAAAGGGAACAGTCAAGAGATAGACAAGCCCTAAAACTGGCAGATATAGATTTCCTTTGAAGAAACGACTCCATAGACTAACTGGCGTTTCTCTTCGTCTTCGTCTAACACTACGCCCCCTCTGTTGACTCTTAATATTGGTTACCAATAAAAGTAGGAAAACAGGGAAGACGACCATCAAATAAGAAGCGTGCAGAGGCTCTTGTGAAAAGAAAAGCAAAATCAAACCTAAAATTGTCACAAGACTCGCAGGCACTGAGATGACATATAGTTTAGAGGGTTTGGATTGAAAGAGACCTAAAAAGATACAAACCACAAATCCCAAACCAAGGGACAACAAGCCATAAAAAGCTATATTCTCTAAAATTTTAGAAGTGAAATCAAAGCGAATACTGTCAATAGGATAACGAATACCACTAATGGCATCCCCAAAACTTCCTGTTGCAACACTATAGTAGGCAGTTGGATAAAAGACAAGTGAAAAACCTAAAGCCACTGCAAGAAACTGATAAAACCCATGCGCAAAGCGTCTATGCCCAAGGTTAAAGACCAACAAGCCTAAACTCACTACAGCAAGAAACAGGAGCGATGACAAGGGAGCAAAGAAAAATCCGCCTGCCAAAGCCAGCCCAATCCGTACAAAGCCCTTATCATGGCTTGGATTGCTTAGGTAAGCCGCAACTAAACTAAAGGCCGCGAATAAGAAGGGAAGCGCTAAAAGAGTCGCATATCCTCCACCAAAAGCAAGACCTGTAACTAGCATGTAAAAAATAGTCACCACTTGTCCAGCTTGCTCTCCTTGCTCTGTCAAGGTGTCCGCTGATCTAAAAAGGAAAAATCCTCCTGCTACCAAGGCTAACCACTCAAAGATGGCAAAGAAAAATCCGCCCTGAGTCACGTAAGTCAGCAAATAATAAAGCAAACCTTGACTTCCATAATAGTCGCTGTAAATCTTCCCTGTCTGATGAAGCGCCCAACCTGCATAAAAATCCTGCACTTCCTGTGCACTCATTAAATCGAGTAATAGCGGTACTCCTAGAGTTATTCCTGTTACAAGCGTACTCCATAGTAAAATTTTCACCAAAGGAAGACGACTTGATTCACGATGATGCAATTCTTGTTTGATTTGGTATTCTAGAGGTTCACGATTCTCCTGATGAACTTCTTCTACTCTACCATACACACTCATATCGTTTCTCCTATTCAATTTATCTGTCTTAGTATATCAAAAAGTCCTAGGATTGTCAGCTTACGATGGCTGTTTAAGTGATTTTTTACATAGTTTCACAAAGGTTTCAATTTCCCGAAAACGGTGTAAATGTGTCTGTTTGAATGTCAGGATATAATCCAATTCTTTCTGAGTCAGCATCGTCCCTCCCTATATCTTTCTATTCGTAAAAAGCAAGAAAAAGAGGACTGGTTTGTGTCCTCAGTCCTAGACTTCTTATAAGATTGGAGCGAATAACTGGGCGATTTCTTTTACAAGTTTTTGATACCAGCTCGTTTTGATAGAATGGGGATAAACTTCCTGAGAATCTGCAAATATATTTTGAAAATCTCGGGCTATTTCCATTATAGAAGGAGTTTTATAGAGTAAGACTGCATTTTCATAATGGTGTACCAAGCTCCGGTAGTCGAGATTGATTGTCCCCACCACCGCAAAATCTTCGTCTACCAACATCTGCTTACTATGAATAAAACCTGGACTATACTCATAAATTCGAACACCAGCAGAAAGAAGGTCTGGATAAGCGCCTCTTGTGACTAACTGAATGAACTTCTTATCTGGTATGTAAGGGGTGACAATCCGAACATCGACCCCTCTCATAGCAGCATTTTTGATTGTCTCCGTTAAATCATAGTCTATGATCAAATAAGGTGTCGTAATATAGACCGATTCCGTTGCTTGATTGATCAAACTCTGATAAACCTTTTTCCCTACCTGCGTTCGAAAAATTGGCTTGGGTCCACTTCCGTATGGAATGGTTAAACCGTCACTTGGGATAGAATGATTTTCTAAATGATATTGATCAAAATCACTAATCTCTCCTCGATTGATGTACCAAGTGGTTAAAAACAAGCGTGTTAGGGCTTTTACTGCTAGTCCGTCTAAGCGAATTCCACTATCCTTCCAATAACCAAATCTCTCGACATGGTTAATGTACTCATCGGCTAAGTTAATGCCTCCTGTATAAGCTATCTGACCATCAATAATCAATATTTTTCTATGATCTCTGTTATTATAGGCCACTGTCAAACGAGGAATAACTTTATTGAATTTATGGGCCTCGATGCCCAGCTGACGAAGTCGATGTGCATAATCTCCTGTTAAAGTAGCCATACAGCCAATATCGTCATAGAGCAGTTTAACTTCAATGCCTTGAGCAACTTTTTGCTCCAAGATTTCTAAAATACGATTCCACATCAAACCTTCTTCTATAATGTAATATTCCAAGAAGATAAATTTCTCAGCCTTTTTGAGATCTTCTACCATCTTTTTCCACATAGCTTCTCCGTTAGAAAAAAATGTAGAGGCAGTTTGATCATAGACATCAGCATTGGTATCCATACTCAATAAGGACTTGATGACACCATATGCCGCCTTGTCACTTTCTTTTAATTCCTCTTTTAGTAGCTGGCTATTTGCTTCTTGGAAATGCATGGAGCCTAGCTTCTTCAGTTGTTTGATTTCTTTTTTGGACAATCGCCTCTCACCAAACATCAGATAGAGCAAGGGGCCAAATACTGGCACAAAGGCTACTAACAACCAGGTTACCTTATTCTCAGGAGTCGTATTACGGTTGACTATCGAAATGATTGTGATGATACTCAGTAGAATGAGGACAGTAATCCATAAAATGGGAGCCATGCGTCCTAAATAAAGAAAGATACCAAAAACAAGACAAAGTTCAAGTAGCATAATCGAAAGACTAAAGCCATACTTGGACATCAATAATTGAAATTTTCTATATTTCATATCCCCTCCTTGATATTTTGAATGCTAAAAACAAGTAATTGATACTAGTATAACCCAGGTATTCGATAGAAGGCAAGTATTTATGATTATTTTCTAGGTAAAAGTAAAAAGGCTGAAAAATCCAGCCCTTCCTACTTGCATAGTCTTATTTAGTTAAAACGATTTGGTCCGATGGGTCTCTATCCATATCATCTACGATGATTTGATTACCGTTTACAGTGTAAATTTTGACATCATCACCAATAATCATGCGTTGATTTGCTGCATCAAATGTGACCTGTTTGACTTTCTGATCCCCGTCAGATTCGAGCTCAGTCCATGTACCAGTCGTTCCAGTGACCACTAAAGTAATACGGTCTCCGTCATCTTGGCCTGTATAAGTCCCATCAATATCAGTCGGTTGAGCCTCAGGTGCATTTTATGAAGAACTTGTTGCTACCTGGTTTGTATTTTCTGTAGACGATGAAGCAGCAGGTTGTGATTGCTGAGTTTGTTATATTTGTGCTTGAGCTGCTGGTTGTTGAATCTGTTGAGCTCTTTGTGAACAAGCTACTACGAGACTAAGACTTGCTAGAGAAGCAAGAGAAAGTGTGAATCTTTTTAATTTCATGATGGATTTCCTTTCTACTACCAATTTAGAGAAATTTTCTCTAACCAGCAATTCCCCTAGTATAACAAGTTCAAAAAAGGTGGTCAATTTATCTGTTCATGCCCCAGCAGGTAGCCCCGTACTTCTGAGATAAAATAGAGAGACCCTGTAATGAATAACAAATCCTGAGCATCTGTTCTTTCTTCAAAATCGCTGATAAATTCTCGGTAAGAAGAAACTATATCGTAACCTGTCACATCCCTTTCGTCCAAAGCTCCCTGATAATCAAAGCCAGTTACCTTGAGTTCCACCTGAGGCAAATTCTCAGTCAGATAACCTAACATCCCTTGATAATCCTTCCGTTTCAAGGACCCAAAGAGGATTTGAGGACGATAGGCTTCCTGCTCTTTTTCTTTGATAAACTCAACCAAGCGAGTCAAGGCAGGGAGGTTATGAGCACCATCCAAGTAAATCTGAGGGCGAATACGCTCCAAACGCCCAGCCCAATGGGTCTTCTCCAAAGCCTGTCTTACAACCTGCTCATCAACAACTTCCTTTCCTTCTCCCATAAAGAGAAGAAATGCTTGCAACGCCAAGGCCGCATTTTCCTGCTGATAAGCTCCTTCTAAGCCTATGTTCAGCTGTGAAAGATTTAGTAAAGAGCTTGAAAAATTACCATTCAGCATTGAAAAATCTTGACCTGCCTGATAAAGATCAACAGCTAAAGAGTCTGCTTTTTTCTGACAGACAAGCCTAGCTTCTGGAGGCAATTTCGCAATCACTGCCTTCTTACCAGCCTTGAAAATACCAGCTTTCTGCTCTGCGATTGCTTCCAGACTATCACCCAAGGTTTCCTGATGGTCAAGCCCAATGGAGGTGATAACAGCAAGCTCTCCAGTTACCACATTGGTCGTGTCAAGTAAGCCGCCAATTCCCACTTCTAGTAAAACCAAATCCACTTCTTGCTCTCTAAAATAAAGAAAAGCAATCAAGGTCAGCAGTTCAAAAAAGGACAACTGATCATGGGTTTGCAGAAGCGTTTTCTCCATCTCCTTGACCTGCTCAGCCAAACGGATAAAGTCTGTGTCTGCTATAGATTGCCCATTAATGCAGATTCGATCATTGATAGAGACGATATGAGGGGAGGTAAAGGTCGCGACTTTTTTGCCATGCCCCATAAATAACTCCCTCATAAAAGCAATGGTAGATCCTTTCCCATTAGTCCCTGTTACATGGATAATAGGATAAGACTTCTCTGGATTCCCTAACAAATCCACCGCTTGCTGTATTCGGCCTAAACCTGATCGAAAATTCAAACCAATCCGACTATAAAGCCATTCTCCTACTTCAAACATACACATCTCCTTGACAAAAGTCTAATCAATTATCTAGCAAAATTCCGTAGATAACAAAAAATGAGGTCAGGATTTTCGTCCCGACCTCTCACCTGGTTAGCTAATCACTAACAACTATGAATATTAACTTGGGATAAAACATCCACAGGACGTTCCAACTCTTCCCCATTTCTGGGAGTTGGGCTGATACAGTCTCCCAGACTGTATCACTCCTCCATAAAACTATTAAAGACTTCTTCAATCATGTTCCATTCGTCTTCTGAGTCTTCTGGGATTGGTTGCAATTCGCCTTCTGTTCCATCTTCGTTTTCGATGAATGAGTAAGCTTGGATTTCAACTTGTCCGTCTTCGTCTTCTTCTGCGTTAACTGGTACTAGAAGAACATAGTTTTTACCAAATTCTTCTTTTCCATCAATTGTCAAAAGGATTTCAAACAAGGTTTCATTTCCTTGCTCATCTACTAGTGTGATTAGTTCACGTTCTTCGTGGTCGTGGTTATGATCGTGTGACATATCCTCTCCTTTATATTAAAATTTTCTATCTAAATAATTTTGTAAAATCAGCTGAGCTGCTAACTTATCAATGACTTTCTTGCGCTTATTGCGACTGATATCTGCTTGTTCAATCAACATACGCTCAGCAGCCACTGTTGTCAAGCGTTCATCCTGATAGTCTACTGGTAAACCAAAAAACTCTTCTAGCTTTGCTCCGTAGGCTTGACTAGCTTCTACGCGCGGTCCGCTTGTATTGTTCATGTTTTTAGGCAGGCCCACTACAAATCGTTCCACCTTGTAAGTATCAACCAGCTCCTTAACGCGGTCAAAACCAAATTGGCCTTGCTCCTCATTGATTTGGATGATTTCAAGCCCTTGAGCTGTAAAACCGAGCGGGTCGCTAATAGCCACCCCTACCGTTTTTGAACCGACGTCCAATCCCATAATTCTCATAGGTTACAGATCGACTCCTTGTCCTTTAAGGTAGTAGCGAACCAATTCCTCAACGATTTCATCACGCTCATACTTACGGATTTGATTTCGTGCATTATTATAACGAGGAACGTAGGCAGGGTCTCCACTCAATACGTAACCTACAATTTGGTTAATTGGGTTGTAGCCCTTATCGTTCAACGAAGCATAGACATCAGTCAAAGTTTCGCTAATTTCTTTTTTATTGGAATCGTCCAATTTAAAACGTACTGTTTCTTCAGTAAATCCCATTCTAACACCCTCTTTCCTTAGAATAGTACCATTATAGCATAATTCCTTACGTTCTACAATTCAGGCAGTTTATTTATTTGGATTTTCTATTGTTCTGTCGCACCATTTGCCAATCTGTCTGAAATATATTTGCTTGGTTCATTCTTCAAAAGATTTTCTAAGCCAATATTCTTCAAATATTCTAACTGAGAAGCCTTCTTGACATCCAAAACTTGAAAATCAAAACCAGTCGTTGTTTGAAGTTCTGTTGCACTCAATAGTTTTGTTTCAAGCTTAAATCCTGCTAATTTACGAGCTTCTATGATGGAGTCGTCTTTCTCTTCCGCCTCGAGAAGAGCTTTTTGAGTTTCCTCCACTCCATGTTGGTCAATGTAGGTCTTCAGCTCATCTGAGACTGGACGCTTTTGTTGGATAGTTAGACTCAAAAAAATCTTGTCTTTGTAAGTAATGGTTTGGGTCTGCTGGCTACCATCATCTGACTTGGGCAAGACCAAAGTCTTGGTTACAACTGTATTCTTCTCAGCATTTTCAATAACTGGCAATGCCGACTGAAGCGTATCTTTTTCTGTTTTTGTAGCTGGTCCAGTTTCTTTTTTCTGTCCGCAACCAACCAGGACAAAAAGGAAAGCTAGACTAACAAGAACTATTTTTTTCATTTCTTTCTTCTTTCTTTTTGAAATTAAAATAGAATAAGACTGGGAATTGCTCCCAGCCTTGATGTTTATAGAGCTGCACGCAAACGTGCTTCTGCATTTTCTACATTACGGACAGAGCGTGGTAGGAAGGCACGAATATCGTCTTCCTTATAGCCAACTTGCAGGCGTTTTTCATCTACAAGGATTGGGCTCTTTAAAATTCTAGGTGTTTCCATAATCAGATTGAGGACTTCGTTAACACTCAAATCTTCAATATCCACTCCAAGGGCTTTGGCATAGCGATTTTTAGATGAGACGATACTGGCTATTCCGTTATCTGTTTTGGTTAGAATATCCAGTAATTCTTCTCGCGTAATTCCTTCTTTACCAAGGTTTTGTTCTTTATAACTTAACTGGTGGGCATTAAGCCAGGTTTTTGCTTTTTTACAGCTAGTACAACTTGAGACTGTATAAATTTTAATCATGTACCTACCCCTTTCGCTACATGTTACTATCAGTTTAGTCTATTATACCATAAAAAACATCCGACTTGCGACCTATTTTTAATTTTTTTTGACTTTTTTCGTCATTTTCGTACTTTTTTCTTGACAAACAACTAAATGACTATCAACTCTTTTGGAGCTAGGGTCAATAATTCACAACCTGTCTCTGTAATCAGGATATCATCCTCGATACGAACGCCATATTTGCCTTCGATATAGATACCTGGTTCATCGGTCAAGGCCATACCTGCCTTAATAGTTTCTGTAGAAGTTTGGCTAAAGTAAGGCTCTTCATGGATATCCAGTCCAATACCGTGTCCGATACCGTGGGTAAAGTAGTCACCATAGCCTGCCTCGATGATAATATCACGAGGAATTTTGTCAAAGTCACGGAAACCTAAGCCAGCCTTAGCCTGTTCAATCAAGGCTTGGTTAGCTTTTAGAACTGTATTGTAAATCTCTGCTTGCTCGTCGCTGACATGCCCCAGATAGATAGTCCGTGTCATATCACTGACATAGTGGTCGTAGAGGCAACCGAAGTCCATGGTAATAGCTTCTCCTAGCTCCACTGGTTTGTGCATAGGATGGGCATGGGGTTTGGAAGAGTTGATACCGCTAGCTAGGATAGTGTCAAAAGATAAGCCAGATGCTCCCAACTCACGCATACGGAAGTCAAGGAAGTTGGCTATTTCAATCTCTGTCTTTCCTGGTTTGATAAAGTCAAGCGCATCGCGGAAAGCTTGGTCTGAGATAGAACAAGCCTTACGAATAGCTGCAATCTCCGCTTCATCCTTAATCATTCGAAGACCTTCGACAAACTGAGTTTGTGGAAGCAAGTCAATTCCTTCAAAGGCGGCCTGCATACGATGATAATAAGAGACTGAAATCTCATCTTCAAAACCGATTCGAGATAAGCCCATGTCCTTAACAATTCCTGTAATGACAGCCAATTCATCACGGTCAGCCACAATCTCAAAACCACTGGTTTCTTGCTTGGCTGCAATGATATAGCGAGAGTCTGTCACCAAGACCTGACGGTCACGGCTGATAAAGACTGTTCCGTTTGAGCCCCAAAAACCAGTCAGGTAATAGACGTTTTTAAGGTTATTGATGATGATACCATCTAGTTCTTTTTCTTGCATTTTAGCTAGAAATGCTTGTACACGTTTATTCATGATGTAACTTTCCTTTCAAATACTGTCCTGTGTAGCTGGCTTCATTGGTCGCTACTTCTTCTGGAGTTCCTGTTGCGATGATGGTTCCACCACCGACACCGCCCTCAGGTCCCAAGTCAATAATATGGTCTGCAGTCTTAATAACATCCAGATTGTGCTCAATAACAAGGACTGTATTACCGTCGTCTACAAAGCGAGCTAAAACCTTAAGCAAGCGAGCAATATCCTCGGTATGAAGACCTGTCGTCGGCTCATCCAGAATATAGAAAGATTTTCCTGTCGATCGTTTGTGAAGTTCACTAGCCAACTTCATACGCTGGGCTTCTCCTCCAGAAAGGGTGGTAGCTGGTTGCCCTAGCGTCACATATCCCAGTCCCACATCCTTGATGGTCTGAAGTTTGCGCTGAATCTTTGGAATGTGTTGGAAGAATTCTACCGCATCGTTGACGGTCATATCCAAGACCTGCGAGATATTTTTTTCCTTGTAGTGGACTTCTAGGGTTTCACTGTTGTAACGGGTTCCGTGGCAAACTTCACAAGCCACATAAACATCTGGCAAGAAGTGCATCTCAATCTTGATGATCCCATCGCCTGAACAGGCTTCACAGCGACCACCCTTGACGTTGAAACTGAAACGACCCTTCTTGTAGCCTCGAATCTTGGCTTCGTTTGTCTGGGCAAAAAGGTCACGTATATCGTCAAAAACTCCTGTATAGGTAGCAGGGTTAGACCTTGGCGTTCGTCCGATAGGGCTCTGGTCAATGTCAATCAATCGGTCTACATGCTCAATCCCTGTAATAGTCTTAAATTTACCAGGCTTGTCTGAATTACGGTTGAGCTTCTGGGCAATGGCTTTTTTGAGGATGCTGTTGATCAAGGTAGACTTGCCTGAGCCCGACACCCCTGTCACTGCGATGAATTTTCCTAGTGGGAAGCGAGCAGTAACATTTTGCAAGTTGTTCTCTCGCGCTCCTGTCACTTCGATAAAACGACCATTTCCGACACGTCGCTCTTCTGGTACTGGAATGGCACGTTTGCCTGACAAGTACTGGCCTGTGATAGACTTACTGTTGCGAGCCACCTGTTTGGGCGTACCTGCGGCAACAATCTCCCCACCAAAAACACCGGCACCGGGACCAACGTCAATCAGATAATCAGCCTCACGCATGGTATCTTCGTCGTGTTCCACCACGATGAGAGTATTGCCCAAGTCACGCATCTTTTTGAGACTGGCAATGAGACGGTCATTATCCCTCTGGTGGAGACCGATTGACGGCTCATCCAATATATAGAGGACGCCTGATAGGTTAGAACCAATCTGGGTTGCCAAGCGAATACGCTGGCTTTCCCCACCTGAAAGAGTTCCTGCTGAACGTGACAGAGTCAGATAGTTAAGACCCACATTATTAAGGAAGGTCAAACGATCCTTGATTTCCTTGAGAATGGGACGAGCAATGATGGCTTCATTTTCAGACAAGGTCAGCTGGCTCACCAAGTCCAAGTGGTCAGCGATAGACAGGTCTGAGATTTCTCCAATATGTGGCCCTTGCTGGCCGCCCACACGGACAGACAAGGCCTGGTCATTGAGACGATAGCCTTGACAGGTTCCGCAGGTCAGCTCATTCATGTAGAGACGCATCTGAGTGCGAGTGTAATCGCTATTGGTTTCATGGTAACGACGTTTGATATTATTGATAACTCCCTCAAACGGAATGTCGATATCGCGCACGCCACCAAATTCATTCTCATAGTGGAAATGGAATTCCTTGCCATCTGAGCCGTATAGAATCAAGTTTTTATCTTCTTCTGACAAGTCCTCAAAAGGCTTATCCATATCCACTCCAAAGGTCGTCATAGCCTGCTCTAGCATGTTTGGATAGTAGTTGGATGAGATAGGATTCCAAGGTGCTAGCGCTCCCTCACGTAAGGTCTTGCTGGCGTCTGGCACTACCAAATCAGTATCCACCTCCAACTTGATGCCCAAACCGTCACACTCACTACAAGAGCCAAAAGGAGCATTGAAGGAGAAGAGACGTGGCTCTAACTCTGGAACAGTAAATCCACAAACTGGGCAGGCATAATGCTCAGAGAAGAGCAACTCCGAATCGTCCATAGTGTCGATAATGACATAGCCTTCTGCGATACGAAGGGCAGCCTCAATGGAATCAAAGAGACGACTACGAATGCCCTCCTTGATGACAATACGGTCAACCACGACATCGATATTGTGTTGCTTGCTCTTGGACAAGTCTGGCACTTCGGTCACATCATAGACTTCCCCATCCACACGGACACGGACATACCCATCTTTCTGAACCTTCTCGATAACACTCTTATGTTGACCTTTTTTCTTGCGGATGACAGGGGCCAAAATCTGCAAGCGCTGGCGTTCAGGTAACTCCAAAACCTTATCAACGATTTGCTCCACCGAAGAAGCCTTGATAGCTCCATGCCCCTTGATACAGTAAGGCGTCCCCACACGTGCGTAGAGAAGACGTAGATAGTCATTGATTTCAGTCGTTGTTCCCACCGTCGAACGAGGGTTTTTGCTAGTCGTTTTCTGGTCGATGGAAATAGCTGGGCTGAGACCATCAATAGCATCTACATCTGGTTTTTCCATATTTCCCAAGAACTGACGAGCGTAGGCGGACAAACTCTCTACATAGCGACGTTGTCCCTCCGCATAGAGGGTATCAAAAGCCAGACTGGACTTCCCTGAACCTGACAAGCCAGTCACGACAACCAACTTGTCTCGCGGAATCTCCACATCAATATTTTTTAAATTATGGGCACGCGCCCCATGAATGACAATTTTATCTTGCATCTTTGTTCTTTCTAGTCCATTATTGCTTACCATTATACCAAAAAAAGTGAGATTCTATTACCCAAAAGGCCGATTTTGTAGTATAATAAAAAACTTCTTATTTTATGTTTCCTTAGGGCTCCCTAACCCTTATATCACGCGCTTTTAAACAAAAAATACTAATATTACTTTTTACTACTTGCTCCCCCAAAGTACGCAAAAAGGGGAGCAAAAAAAGCCCCACAAAAGGGCTAAGATTTGACGAGTTCAGCAGGCAAGAAACTAGCACGGTCAAACGTGCTTTTTTTATCGCTGATAGGTATATTATACCATGAAGTACGTACTTTATGACGTTATACCTGTAATTCTTCCCTGATTGCTTTTTGTAGCAGCTGACTGAAATTGATTTTATTTTCTTTACCAACTTCAACCAACCAACTAGGGAGGGTTACAGTTTTATTGACAACCTTAGAACGTTCGCGCTCTCTAACTAGTTCCGTATCTACTGAGATAGCTTGCAGAATATCCTCATCACTGCCAAGTTGACTAGCCAAAGCCTTAAAACTAGAAGGTTCTGGGAATTCTTTACCTTCATCTTCAAACATGATTGTATAGATTTCTAGCACCTCACGGGCGTTATAAATTGCCTCGTTTAAGGTGTCAGCCTCGCTAATTGCTCCTTGAAAATCGGGGAATGTGATTGTATAACCGCCGTTTTCTTTATCCACTTCAAATAGTGCCAAGTAGGTGTATTTCATAATCTGATAATAACCAATGACCGCCCCAATATAGGGGAGGGAGTTTTTTACTCCCCTTCCAGTACTTTCAAAATCTTGCCAAGTGTTCCAGGTCTATAGTCGTTTTCTTTTGGTTTAGGTATCGTTACCGTTCTTCCGTCTGGATGCTTCCAAACTTCATGCGAACCTTTACCAAAAGCTGTTTTGATAAACCCTTTTTTCTTAGCAAGTTTCTTTAGTTCTCTTTCGGTCATCGATTTCTCCTTTCCGTATCTTTAATTATATTATACACTTGTTTAAAACACTTGTCAACATATAACACGTATTTTTACACTTGTTTTTCATAACCTCACAAAAGCCCCCAGATTCGTTTCTGAGGGCTTCTAGTTTATCCATGGTGTTTTAGTTGTCCAGTACGAAACAAAGCAAAATAGGGGGCGAATATGAAGCCTACGCCTACATTTGCCAACATTTATGCTTCTAACTCTTGTGGTAAGGTTAAATCTAAACCATCAAGGTCAAAATCTATGTTTAAATCGATGTCTATATCCATGTTTAAATCTATCTCCATATCCTCTAATTGGATATTCTCCAAATCAATCAAAAAAATCTTCAATCATGTCATCCCCCCTCACTTAAATCTCAACATTTCTCAACAAAACACCACCGACGCCTACTTATATGCTTCTAGCTCTCCGTTCTGGTGGATTCTCGCAAAGTTTAAGACGGCTATCTGTTTATATCGGTGGTAGCTAGTGGAGCTAGTACCTGCCATTTCTACGCATTCGCTCATAGTTTTCTTTCTCATATAGCAATAATGGATAATAAAGTATTTTCTGGCTCGCTTGTTCTCTATGCTGTTGATGTCATGGGCGAATATTTCCAACCCCTCACAGATTGCCTTTTCATGCTTGCTAGTCAAATTCCACTGGTCAGGTAAGACAAGTTTCCAAGCCTCTTCATCTATTGTAACTTGGTTTTCACTTCCTGCCATTCTCTGGAAACGTAGAAAGTAAGTCATCCGCTCTCTCACTTTCATCATCGTTTTAAACTTATCCAGCTCCATTAGTTCGCTCCTTTGTGGTATAATTAGTCTAAAGAGAAGTGAGGTAGAGATGATAGTGTCGCTACGCAACTTCATAGTATGAGATGACGGGACAGGCACACCGTCCACTACTCTTTAGCGCTTAGATTGTTCTAGGCGTTTTTTTGTGCTCACCTATTACCCCACATTTGCTAAGTGTTCTATGGCTTTTTGCCTTACTCGATATACCGAGGCTGTAGATACACCTATTTCCTCAGCAACTTGCCAAGCGTCAAGAATATTCAAGTAGAACAGCCTGAGAACAGAACGCTCAAGCGGATTGGCCAGCTTATCGATCAGCCTAGATATTTCCATTCTCTCTTCAGTAAGTCGCTCAATTCTCTGTAAAGTGTCCTCTTTTAGTTTTAGAACGCTTATAAGGTTATTCTCTGCTGTATTTACCCTGCTTGTTTGTACTCTAGTAGTGCTCAGTTCTTGCTTTTTGATAATACCACTTTCTAAAGCTGCAAGCTCCAAATATAAGCCTTCTATTTCTTTATTGATCCACTTAACGCCCTCTAGTTTTTCTTTTACCTGCTCTGGTGTCATGCCTTGGTCTCCTGTGTGATATAATATTATTGAGATTATAGCTGAGGCGGAGCGCCTTGGCTTTTTTCGTTTTCTCTATGTTCGCTCTTAGTTCAAGCCTATTCTCCATTCCATTTGATAGGCAATTAAGGGACGTTTTTATCTCTCTTATCTCCTTGTCATTCTGCAAGCAATTAAGAAGGCTTATTGTCGTCCTTATCTGCCTATCATTCTGCAAGGAGTAGATCCGAAATAAGAGGGCTAAAAACTTCGCTTATCTGCTTGTCATTTCTCAGGGAGTTAAGGAGGGTTTTTATTGCTCTTATCTGCTTGATAAATGATAGGGGGATATAGCCACTTTCTCGGCGTTCGCTCGGAGTTCAAGTATATACACCCTTACCATTCCTCTGGTTCGCTAAACATACTTTCAGGCAAGCCACAAACTAATACAAGATACTGACACGCGCTATAATCTACCCAAAGCGCTCCATCTTCAGAATGGTTAAAATACTTGTCTGGTAGTGTTCCAAGATATGCACCATTTTTATATATAGATACCCCACCTTCTCGGCTTGGTAACAGTCCAGTATATCCTCTGCGTAGTCCATGCTTCAAAGCGTTGCTATTGCCATATTTGGGCTTTCTATTGCCCTTGTTGCCTTTTGCTACTTGATTGCCCGGCAAAAACCTCCCTTGGCTATCGCGCTCCATATTTCCCCCTTATACGGTGTTCGTTTGGTAAATTACACACTACTTCATATTGTCTCACAATCTCGAACCATTCAGCCAAAATCTATCCCCTTTTTTAGTATACTTCAAAAACTTCTTATAGTGCTTATGATACCTGTCACGCTTCATATACTTTGGTCTTTCAGGGAAACTATCAAACATATATCCACCACGTCTAGGACTCCACCCTGGTTCTACCTTTCTAGCTTCCCTAAGCGCAAGCTCCCAGTAATATTGGCAATCCGTTTTACTGCGGTTCAGAGTGCTCTTGTGGATATCTAGACAAGTACCGCAACTAAAATATAAATACCGTTTATAAAGCAACCTGCACCGTCTACCACAATCAGGGCAAAGAAAGAAATAGCGATTACCTCCCTTAGTTCCTGCCATTCTGTCTAATTCAAATGACTCTCCACCAAAATCAATCATTAAATTATCCAAATCAATCTCTAAACGTTGACCGTCCAACTCAGCTATACCCTTAGATATTCCTCTCAGCTTCATTGGTTTAGTGATTGTTTCTATTGCTAACCGCTTCATTATTTCCCCCTATATGGAAAAACCCAAAACTATTGACTTGATAGCAAAAAGGGGATTGCTCCCCTGTGTTCTACTTCAAATGCTCTGTATAACCAGCAAGGCCTTTATATTCGCCCTCTACGTCCAACTTTTGGAGTAGGCTAATACTTTCATCGCCTAGCTTTTCCAGCGTACCAAAAGCAGTCATAGAGTCCATAGGAATAGGCTTATCAGAAAGCAAGCGATCAGCATAGTCTAATAGTTCCAGCTCGTAGTTTGTGACCTTATTCAGTAAACTTTCAAAGTCCTCTGACTCTTTGAGTTGAAGCACGCGCTCCCGTTTGTAACGTTCCTCAAATGCTTCATCGTCCACTGGTTGGTTGTAGTAGTCTTTAAAACTGTCACAAATACGCTTGAAGGTCTTGTTTAGTTTCTTATCCTCCACATACTCAGCGACAAGCGTCCCTTTATCCTTGTGAGTTATTGAAATAGATGGTACTTCATAAGTCCCAGTCATATATCCCAGTAGCGCGTGACCTGCTACCATAGCAGTATCTAGGTCTTTAAATTCGTAAGTGAAAGTAAATGTTTTGGCTTTATCTGAAAATGTTTTTAATGTCATGTTGTTTTTCCTCTTTCTGTTTTAAGGGTGTCACTAGTAGTTACACCATTGCAAGGGGGTCGGTACTATCTACCCCATTTTGTTATCTGTACAATACCAATACGACAGCCACCGAAGCGAACGGTTCACTGGTGGTATTACCAGAGATTTTAATATCCACCACTTCAACAGTCGCCATGAAGTCGTTGACCTCTTTCTCAAAATCTTCTTTGTTCCAATATCGTTCAGTATACTTAAAAAGTTGTAATGTCATGTTGTTTTTCTTTCAATCTTTTAATTGAGTATCGCTTATCCTTGATAGTAAATGACTTGAAAAAATTACCCTCTAGGCCTGTTCTAACACGGCTGGCCACTCTGTCACTATACATACTAGTAATTTCTGAGTTACTCAAATTTGTAGTAATAATAGTCTTGTCTCGATTACTGAGAATATCAAAAATAAACTCTTCTTCCCAGAATGATTTACCTTTACTACTAGCGTTGTCCGATTTTATACCTAAATCATCAAGTACCAGGTAATCAACCTCTTTTAGCATTCTTGAGTAGTACCCCTCTAGACTAGTAGGAGAGTTAAAGCTCTCTCTAACTCGTCTAAGGATTTCTGTTAGATTGACAAATAACACGCTTTTAGGCTCTCCTTTGGCCTTGTAGCCCTCGTTTATAGCTTTAGCAATAGCTACGCTCAAATGGCTTTTCCCTATGCCTGTAGATCCTGTAAAAAGGGTATTCCCTGTCACACCGTCCAGGTATTTATCTACCTGCTCCCTAGCAAATGCTAATAGTTGCTTTTCCTCGGCTGTTTCAGCTATGAAATTCTCAAAGCTAGCCTCTTTAAGCTCTCTAGGGATTGTACTATCTCGCATAAGTACATTATAGGTCTTTAGGTAGATCTCAGCATTCAAGCTATTATCTACTCCTTCCCTATCCTGTCTCTCTATTAGTTCCTTTGTGCATTCAGGACAAAACTCTTGTATACTTCGTTCCTTACTGCCTCTTATCGGTGTGGATATTTTCCAATAATTGACTTTGTGTATTTCACACACTTTGTCGCTAATTTTCCTGTTGTTATATTGCTCAAAATTATTTTCCATGGCTCCACCTCCTAGAATGGGTTTTCTTCTGTTCGTGTTTTAAGCCATTCCTCACGGTTAACAGGCTCCGCTTGCTTAGGAGATTGTTTCCTAGCTTCACGCACTGCAAAGCTATTTCTAACAAGTTCAACCGTCAATAAGTTGTCCTGTTTCCAACGGTTAAGAATTGCCTTGATATATGCAAAGTTAGCTTTTCCCTGACTGACAGCCTCTTTTAACGCCTCATGAATAAGCTCGGGGCTAAAATCTTCTAGCATATACTGCAAGTCTTGAATCTGTAACGGTGATAATGCTTTACCTATCTCAGCTTCAAAAGATTTATAGATATTTATAAAGTCTTGATTGAGGGTAGAGGGTGTGGGTGATTGTTCTTTATCTACTTCTACCTCTAACTCTTTCTCTATCTCTATCTCTATCTCTGTCTTACATGTAGTTAACAATGTAAGATTGTCAGATGACATTGTAAGATTTTCCTTTTGTTCTCGTTGCTGTTTCCGATATTCTCGCATGTATGCTGCTTGGTTGGTTTCCTGCTGTACCAAGGCTTTTGCCTGCGGTAGTTCTGCGTTTTTATCTTCATCAACTTGTATTAGACCACACTTAGTAAAGTATGCCATGGTCATATCTATATCATCTTCCGATACGTCTAATTTTAGGGCTAACTCTTCCTTGAGATTGTCAAAGTAACCCTCATAGTATAAAATACAGTCACTTTCTAAGCTCTCTAGCATGAGCCTAATATAAATCACCGTCATAGTGTACCCACCAGGTACCGTTTTTAGTCTCTTGATAAAAATATTATCAAAAAATTTCTTATCAATTTTTAGCCAAAAATATATTTTAGTTTTTGCCATTCTCCACCCCCAGAAACTTCCAGATGTCCGTAACTTTGTAATAGATTTTCCTAGTATCTTCTAGTGGGGGCTGGTATCGTCTTAGCCCTGCTTTTTCCCACTTTTGGAGCGTCAAATATTTTATATCTAACTCGTCCATGACTTCCTGAGCTGATATTAAGCCTGTCAGTCGTGGTTTGAGTCTGTCACGCGCTTCAAGGTATCTTTCCACTACCTCCAGAATGCCATGCGCTAAGTCTTGCTCACTTTCTCGGCTTAGGCTAAACATATCCGCCCACCTCCTTCAAGGTTTCTTTGTAGCTTTCTAGGTCGCTGTTCATCAACACTGCTAGTCGCTTGCTCTCCTCCTGTACTTGGTTGTAAAATGCCTTAGCGCCATCTAGTAGTTCGCCTTTATTCGCTGGGATAAAGTACCCACTAAAAATACCACATCTAACCCCCACAATAGGGATGTTATGCTTGACTACTAGGCGCTTGATGATGTCACGTACTGTTCTTTCTGTTAGCTTAGTTATAAGGCTGATTTCTGCCCCTGTTATGGAGTTCTCAGCCCCTACCTTGATTAGTCTTAATACTCGTTTGTCATTCTCTGATAGACTCATTCAGTTCCTCCCCATACATTGACCCCTGCAAGCTGGATATATCGCCCATAATCAGGGTTTAAATCCTCGCTAGGTGTTTCTATCGTCTGTTGGTTTTCTCGCTCAAATTGGGCGCTTTTTTTACGGTCTCGATGGTTTAGATAAAGCAGTAAGCCAATCAGTACCACGGTAACAAAAACTGCCTGTGTATTGCTTAAATCAAGTTCATTCATTGCTCTTCTCTCCATTCCTTAGCCATCTTATAAAGCAAGCTATCCTCTTCATTTTCCAATCTTGCCAAGTCTTGCTTTATCAACTCCAGCACATACTCATTAACTGCCATGTAAGTTGCTTTATGGTTTATAGTTTTCATGGTCTTATATAAAGCTTGCTCTAATACTGTGTATCTGGTATTTAAAAAACGTCCTACCCTTTGGAAATGTTTCCCAATAGATACCCTAAAATCAACACCATCCAACCGATATAGCAAGTTATGGATGTTCGCCCTGATAAGTTCATCATGGCTTTCTGTTACTTTTTTCCATTCGGATGCTTCACCATTGGTTGATACCACTAAAAGATCTATCTCCCTTAAAATACCCTTGTATTTTTTATCTACTTCATGATATGTTTCACTTCCATCTAGGGCATAGCTTTTACGGATTCGTTCCAATTCCTCAGCATGACGATATAAACCAGTTCCGTATAAGTCCTCAATCTCCAGTGTTATATTATCTATTTTCATCTTTCTCTTGCTCCAATTCTCTTTGGTACATCCCGATAGCCTCGTTTAGACTTTCTCTTGTTTTTATAAGACAATCATAAGCGAGATTAAAAATGGCGCTCTGTGTGTCGTATTCCAAGGTTAAAAGCATAGTCTTCTCTTTGGTGCTTATATTTTTATTGAAAAAGTGAAAAGTAGCGTCCAAGGCGTTTTCAGCGGTGTTAAGTCCTAAAGTTAAGTTATCTAGTTCATCTAAAATATTTCTCAAATCTTCTTTTGTCATTGTTTTTTCCTCCGTTGGCCTTTTAATTGTCGTTTACTATCCAGGATATCCTCACACTCAAGATTGCCGTCGGAGAGTGTGGGGATTTTTGAGTTGTTTCTTATAACGTTAATCCTCACGCTCTGAGTCGCCAAATTGAAAGCGTGAGAAAGTACCAGTTTTAAGAGTTGGCGCTCTCCGTATGGTCAAATTGCCCTAAATATGCTATAATCTAGGTATAAATCTTTACTAAAACCTCTTTGATAATAGCTTGCCTGCTTTTTGTTAAATTCGTTTTAGTGTTAGTGTGAAAGGCTTTGCTGATTGGTCTCGGTAAGCCTTTTTTGTTGCTCTCACGCGCTTCTTTGGCGTGTTTTTTTATTTCTGAATGCCATAGCTTTGATTTCCTGATAACTCATATTCAAGCCAATCATGGCTATTACCATATCCTCAAATGCCTGGTATTGCTCTAGCTCGTCACTGGTCAAGCTATCGATGCCATTATAGCCCCCACGTTCTTCCCTTAACTGCTTAGCGTTCCTGTCAGTTACTGCTTTCAGTAGCAAGTTGTTCATGGTGCTGTGTGCATGTTTGGGTGCATTCCTCCAAGTCTCTATACTGTCATGCAGTGTTTTTCTTTTTGGCTTTTCTAGCGCCCTCTGCATACGAAACTTAGAAAGCTCCTCACGCATTTCAAAGAAGGCTTTGACTAGGTTCATTTTGAACTGCCGTACAGGTTCAGTATTTCGTAAGTAAATGATCAGCAATGTTGCTTGTTGTTCATTTAAAATATAGTCCCGTACATTTTGCCCACTTTCTGAAGGTGAAATTTTAAATTGCACCTTTCCGAAGCTTTCAAAGTCCTCGCGGTGCTTATTCAGCAAAATCTTCAAATGTCTGTGCTTGATTTCTGCACATTCTGCCACAATACTGCTCAGTGTATAAGGCTCTTTCTTTCCGTCCATGTAGACTAGTTCCATTGTGGTTCTACCTCCTGCATGAATCGGGTTAACTTGCTTGTCAGACGGCTCTTGTCGTCCATATTCTGAGCCTCTGCAATGGCTTTGGCTAGTGTATCGATATAATACCGCTCTGCCTCTGCCAACGTGTCAGGGGCTTTTATAGTGGTCTGTGGTTCTTCCACCAGTTCCCCAGCCATGTAGTAGCCATTTAGTCGGATTTCTTTCAGAATGTGCTTGACCACTTTTTTAAACTCTTTTGCTAGTGGTTTGCGTGACTGCGATAAAACTTCATAGACTCCGAACTCTGTCAGCATATTCATTTCTCTTTTTTGACCTGCCCTAGATATTACATAGGTCAGCTTTTCATCATCATCTACCCGTTTTAGTAAATCTGTGGTGTTTTGGATTTCAATCATCTCAGCAACCTCTACCGCTACAAATAACGGATTTTGAATGTCTCCATAAACATCAAAATATTTAGATCCGAATCGTTGAGTTGTTACAACTTCCAAAACTTCCTTTTTGTTGTGTTGTTCTCCTTTTGGATAGAAGTTCCCAAAAAAATCACATAAACCTTTTTGTTGTGTTGTCATGTCTTGCTTCACCTCTCTGTATAACTTGTTTAGTCTTTTTCTGCTTTCCTTGTTGGGCTTATGTTTGCCCTGTGCCCACTTGCCAACTGTTCGGGGATCTATGCCTATTCGTTGGCCAATAGCTACCAAGTTCAGCCCGTGAGTGGTTCGCATTTCATCGATGACCCTTGTATAGTTCCTCTTCATTGCTTGCCTGCCTTTCTAGCTATAAAACAGTTCATCTATGGTTATATCTGATTTGATTTCTGCAACCATTGACTTAATCGCTAGACGTTCTTTGTCATTGAATGGCGTTTTACCTAATTCTTTGTTGTTGTATGACTGCAAAGAAATTTTTAGCTTGTCCGCCATCTGTTGCTGAGTTAGTCCTAACATAACCCGATAGCCTCGTAGTTTGCTCATAGGTTTCCCCCTTTCTAAAAAATCCCCCTCCATGAATAGATTGAAAGTGTGAAAGGTTGGAGGGTGCGGTATCCAATTTGGATACCTTTTGTTTTATTATATATCCGTTTCGGTTAATTGTCAACTGTTTTTTAGAATTTTTTGTATCATTTCTTGATGCTTTTCTAAAAATCAGATATAATCATCTGTGAAAGGTGTGATAAATTATGAATAGATTGAAAGAACTGAGAAAACAAAAAGGGCTAACCCAACAAGGATTAGCTGATGAAATTTCTGTATCTAAAATCACCGTATTGCGATGGGAAAACGAGGAACGCCAAATAAAACCAGAAAAAGCCCAGCAACTAGCTGACTTCTTCGGGGTAAGCGTTGGATATCTGTTGGGGTTTAGTAACGATGTAGAAAAACACCCTTTTGAATGGGATGAAATTTCGGAAATTTCTAAACCATATTTGGTAAAAGAACTAGAAAAACGAAGGCAAGAAAGAAGAGAAGAACTAAGAGTTTTAAGAGATTTTGCAAAAAATAATGATTTAACTGAAAATATAAATAATGTAACTCAAAAATTAGGAGATATTGTAATACCTTATCTTGATTTAAATGCGCAATTAAAAGCGAAACAAAAGTTCTCAGATAGTGAGAAGAAAGCATTGGGATACCTTGAAAATCAAGTTTTAAACTTGAACTCAGCATTTTCTCAAACACTTTTGACAATTTTTAAAGGTATGCAATCTATAGATGAATATAAAAATATGGAAAATGTATTGAATTTCCTTAAAGAATCTGAAAGCAAATAAATCACGCGATAAATATAGTGATGGTCGAAGTCGTGGGCATATATAGAGAGAATTAACCCCATATTCGCCAATAGCAACCATCTTTTCATGGTCTATTGTGCAAAAATAGGGGAAATTGAAGAATAGAAAGCCGATTTTACAGACCAAAGCGCAAAAATAAGCAAAATTGTAAAATAGCAACAAAAAGACAAGCTAGCTACTGCCAACTTGTCTGATAGTACCTAACTGAAAATAAGCGAAAGGTTAGGTATTTACAACATCATTATACCAGTCTTGCAGTTAAAAAGCGACCTATAGCATACCACGCGCCACAATGTCCAACAATCATGAAGCGCGTGCTTCAGCAAGTCCGCTGACTTTGTCTATCAACAACTTCCTTCCCCTTTTTTAGGGACTCAGAAAATGAAGAAAATTGCTTTTTTCCAGTATTCTTGAAAATCCGACATTTTCCAACATTTACCCGTATATGTAAAAACACCCATACTAACCCCATATCCGCCTTGTTTTTTATTCTGGTATTATTTACCGTCTGACTACTTAAAACCAAAAATAAGGGGTTCTCGTAGCCCCTAGCATGATATAAAACCTTTTTGATAATGGCTTGCCTGCTGATGTATTTTAGAAAGGTTTATCATCATGAAAATAACTGAAGTTATAAAAAAAGACGGTAGCAAAGTCTATCGTGCTAATGTATATTTAGGAGTTGACCAGGTAACAGGAAAGAAAGTTAAAACTAAGGTAACGGGGCGGACACAAAAGGAAGTTAAGCAGAAAGCCAATCAAGAAAAAATTACTTTCCAGAAAGATGGTTGTACTAGACAAAAGGCTAGCACCATAAAAAACTATCAAGAATTAGCCAATCTCTGGCTAGAAAGTTATAAGAATACGGTTAAGCCAAACACTCAAGGCAATGTTAGAAAGCTAATCGATAATCATATATTGCCTATTTTTGGGGCTTACAAGCTCGATAAGCTCACTACTCCACTTATCCAGTCAATTATCAACGAACTTGCTGACAAGACTAATAGAGGGGAAAAAGGGGCTTTTCTACATTATGACAAGATACACGCTTTAAACAAACGTATCTTACAGTATGGCGTAACCATGCAGGCTATACCGTCCAATCCTGCGCGTGATGTTGTTTTACCTCGTAACACTCAGAAAGCAAAGCGGAAAAAAGTAAAACACTTTGAAAATCAAGAACTAAAAAAGTTTCTTGGTTATCTCGATAATTTAGATAGCGATAGATATCGTTACTACTATGAGACAACGCTCTATAAGTTCCTATTGGCTTGGTTGCCGTATCAATGAAGCTTTAGCTCTTTCCTGGTCTGATATAGATTTAGATAATGCCGTGGTACATGTTACCAAAACACTAAATCGTGATTTAGAAATTAATAGCCCAAAATCTAAGGCTAGTTATCGGGATATAGATATAGATCAAGCGACTGTTAGCATGCTAAAACAGTACAAACTACGCCAAGCTAAAGAGGCTTGGAAGATAGGGCAACGTGAAAGCGTGGTATTTTCTGATTTCATTCATGACTATCCTAGCAGTTCAAGACTTAAAAGAAGATTGCAAACACATTTTAAGCGTGCTGATGTTCCTAACATTGGATTTCACGGATTCCGTCACACTCACGCTAGTCTCTTGCTTAACTCTGGAATACCATACAAAGAACTCCAGTACCGCCTAGGTCATTCCACTTTATCAATGACCATGGATATATATAGCCACCTCTCAAAAGAGAACGCAAAAAAAGCAGTATCATTCTACGAAACTGCACTAAAAGCACTATAGGGGGAGCAAAAAGGGGAGCAAATTTAAAAATCAACATTTCAAGACAAAGTAAAAATCCAATAGCAACAGGATTTTTGTTAGATTTATTTTGAAAAAGGCCGATTTTGTAGTATAATAGTACGGTGTGAAAAAATCTGAAAAATGAGAAAGGATAAGGGATATGAAACAAGTTTTTCTCTCTACAACAACTGAATTTAAAGAGATCGATACGCTTGAACCGGGTACTTGGATCAATCTCGTCAATCCGACTCAAAATGAATCACTCGAAATCGCCAACACCTTCGATATTGATATTGCCGACCTTCGAGCACCGCTCGATGCGGAAGAAATGTCTCGTATTACCATTGAAGACGAGTATACCCTGATTATCGTAGACGTGCCGGTCACGGAGGAAAGAAATAACCGCACCTACTACGTAACCATACCGCTTGGTATTATCATCACTGAGGAAACCATTATCACTACGTGTTTGGAACCACTACCTGTCCTTGATGTCTTTATCAACCGTCGTTTGCGTAATTTCTATACCTTCATGCGCTCACGTTTTATCTTCCAGATTCTCTATCGCAATGCAGAACTTTACCTAACAGCCCTTCGTTCGATTGACCGTAAGAGTGAACAAATCGAAAGTCAACTGCATCAATCAACTCGTAATGAAGAATTGATTGAGCTCATGGAATTGGAAAAAACTATCGTCTATTTCAAAGCCTCCCTCAAAACAAATGAGCGCGTGATTAAGAAATTGACCAGTTCAACCAGCAATATCAAGAAATACCTTGAGGACGAAGACCTGCTTGAAGACACCCTGATTGAAACCCAACAGGCCATCGAGATGGCAGACATTTATGGAAACGTCTTGCATTCTATGACAGAGACCTTCGCCTCTATCATTTCTAACAACCAGAACAACATCATGAAAACCTTGGCTCTTGTGACCATCGTCATGTCCATCCCAACCATGGTCTTTTCTGCCTACGGGATGAACTTTAAGGATAATGAAATCCCCCTAAACGGAGAGCCAAATGCCTTCTGGTTAATCGTCTTTATCGCCTTTGCTATGAGTGTCTCGCTCACTCTCTATCTCATCCATAAAAAATGGTTCTAAGAGGAGTTCCTATGTCTCAGATTGATCTACAAAAATTAACTAAGAAAAACCAAGAGTTTGTCCACATTGCTACCCAACAATTCATCAAAGATGGGAAAACAGACGCTGAAATCCAGACTATTTTTGAGGAAGTCATTCCCCAAATCCTTGAGGAGCAATCTAAAGGTACAACTGCCCGTTCCCTATACGGCGCACCAACTCATTGGGCTCATAGCTTCACTGTCAAAGAGCAGTACGAAAAAGAGCATCCAAAAGAAAATGATGATCCAAAACTCATGATTATGGACTCAGCTCTTTTCATCACTAGCCTCTTTGCCCTTGTCAGCGCCCTCACAACCTTCTTTGCGGCAGATCAAGCTTTCGGCTATGGATTGATTACTCTTCTATTAGTTGGACTGGTTGGTGGATTTGCCTTCTACTTGATGTACTACTTTGTTTACCAATACTATGGACCAGATATGGATCGCAGTCAACGTCCACCTTTCTGGAAATCTGTACTAGTTATCCTAGCTTCTATGTTCCTTTGGTTGCTTGTCTTCTTTGCAACAAGCTTCCTACCAGCTAGCCTTAACCCAGTACTGGATTCATTGCCACTAGCTATTATTGGAGCAGCCCTCCTAGCCCTTCGCTTCTATCTCAAGAAACGCTTGAATATCCGTAGTGCAAGTGCAGGACCAACACGCTATCAAGAATAAGAAAACGATAAAAGCAACTGCAGGTGCGGTTGCTTTTTCACTTACTTTTTTGATTTTAAAGTATTCTTCTGACATCCACATAGCTCCATCTAATCTTTTGTGATAAAATAGGCTCATACTCAATGAAAATCAAAGAGCAAACTAGGAAGCTAGCTGCAGGTTGCTCAAAGCACAGCTTTGAGGTTGCAAATAAAACTGACGTGGTTTGAAGAGATTTTCGAAGAGTATTAAAAGTATTCTTCTGAAATCCCACATAGCTTTCTCTTATATTTTGTGATAAAATAGGCTCAATCTATTTCTAGGAGGATGAGATATGGTTTCTACTATTGGTATTGTTAGTTTATCTAGTGGCATTATCGGAGAGGATTTTGTCAAACACGAAGTGGACTTGGGTGTCCAACGTCTCAAGGACCTGAGACTCAATCCTATCTTTTTGCCCCATTCGCTAAATGGATTAGACTTTATCAAGAACCATCCTGAAGCTCGTGCAGAGGATTTGATTCATGCCTTTTCTGATGATAGCATCGATATGATCCTATGTGCCATCGGTGGAGACGATACCTATCGCTTACTACCTTATCTTTTTGAAAATGACCAACTACAAAAGGTTATCAAACAAAAAATTTTTCTTGGCTTCTCAGATACAACCATGAACCATCTCATGTTGCATAAACTAGGAATCAAAACTTTTTATGGTCAATCCTTCTTAGCAGACATTTGTGAATTAGACAAAGAAATGCTAGCCTATAGCCTTCACTACTTCAAAGAATTGATTGATACGGGAAGAATCTCAGAAATCCGCCCTAGTGACGTTTGGTATGATGAACGAACTGATTTTAGTCCCAAGGCTCTGGGGACACCTCGTGTCAGTCATGCAAATACCGGTTTTGAGTTGTTGCAAGGAAATGCCCAGTTCGAGGGGAAAATCCTCGGTGGTTGCCTAGAATCCCTCTACGATATCTTTGACAACTCTCGATACGCAGACAGCACGGAGCTCTGCCAACAATACAAACTTTTCCCTGACTTGTCAGACTGGAAAGGAAAGATCCTCTTGCTAGAGACAAGCGAAGAAAAGCCTGATCCAGGAGACTTCAAAAAGATGTTGCAGACTTTAAAGAACACTGGCATATTCGCGGTCATCAGTGGACTCCTGGTCGGAAAACCTATGGATGAAACTTTCTATGACGACTATAAAGAGGCACTATTGGATATTATTGACAGCAATATCCCGATTATCTATAATCTAAATGTCGGCCACGCAACTCCAAGAGCCATTGTTCCCTTCGGAGTCCATGCTCATGTAGATACACAGGAACAAGTCATTCGCTTTGACTATAACAAATAAAGCTGGGAAAAGTTTCTCAGCTTTTTCTCAGTATCATTACTGGTATTTTCATCACATACTACTGATAGCTAAAATGATCAAGGAGAGGCTGTTGCTTAACATGTGAATAAGTAGAGGATAGTAGATATTCTCCTTTTCTTTCACATAAGTAATAGAAAGGGCAAGGCCAGCACCTAGATAACCGACTGCACCGACCCACTCGGATAGATCCAAGCTGTGCATATGAGTTAAGGCAAAAGCAAGGCCGGCTATAAAGATACTCAGCCAAGTTGGCAGACTTTTTCTCAAATATCTCAATAGAGTTTGACGGAAAATTAATTCTTCTACCAGAGGTCCAATAACACAAGCAAAAACAGCTATCAGTATTGGTTGCTCTTGAAAAGTGCTTTGAATATTCGACTGGTTTAGACCTTGTCCGACTAGCCCAAAAAACTGCTTCAACATCTCTGATACAAATTCAAAGACAACAGTCATCAGAAAGAGAAAAAGCCATCCTGTTAAGACGCCAAAGAAGAATTTCCTTTTAGTCTTTCTAATCTCATTCCATTGTTTGATCAATCTATCCTTAAATAAAAAAGAACCATATAGAGCTAAAACTACATAAACTAGATAATTTGCAATGGCAGATGGCATCAAGAAAGACAGCAATTTAACGCCATCAAATACAAAGAGAACTGTATAGAGAATCGCAAAAATCAGAATTCCCTTATTTTTGTTAGACATCATTTAAGCCCCTTCCACTCACAATCGTTCTCGTGGTCATCAACCAACCCTGAAGCCTGCATAAAGGACAAAACAGCGACTGGGCCTGTGAACTTGAAGCCTCGTTTTTTGAAATCTTTGGCTAATTTCTCAGACAAGGGTGTTTTAGCTGGGGCTTGGTGGTAATCGGGAACATCATTAACGATCGTTTTCCCCACAACAAAAGACCAAAGATAGGCATCAAAAGAGCCATATTCTTCCTGTAGTCGTAGAAAGGCTTGGGCGTTAGCGCGTGTAGCAAAAATCTTGGCTCTATTTCGGATGATGGCTGGATTGTCTAACAAGGCTTCCAATTCGGTATCGGTCATCTCTGCGACTGCTTGAATTTGATAGCCATGAAAGGCTTCTCGGAAAGCTTGACGTTTGTTGAGTACCGTTTCCCAAGACAGGCCTGCCTGATAGGTTTCCATACACAACAACTCAAACAATGCTTGGTCATCATGGAGGGGCTGACCCCACTCCTCATCATGATAGGCGATGTAGAGCGGGTTGGTCATCTTGACCCACGAACAACGTTTTGTCATTCTCTGCTCCTATTTGACCAACATTTTAAGGGCCGACTTGATATAGTTCTCAGCTGTATCTGTCGTTCCTTCAAAGAATTTCTTGATTTTCTTGAGCTCTGTTGCCTTGTAACCCAGAGCCAACATGGCTTCCATAGCTTCTTCTAATTCTTGGTTTTCAGCACTTGCTTGCACTGCGACCTTGGCAGGAAGGTCATCTCCTGCAACTACTACCTTGCCTTCCAAGTCCAGCACCATCTGCTGGGCTGTTTTCTTGCCAATTTTAGGGAACTTGGTCAAGTAGGTGATGTTCTTGGTTTCAATGGCTTGAACCAAGCCAGCATTGTCATCGGCAGCGATAATGGCGAGAGCTGATACAGGGCCAATCCCAGAAACCGAAATCAGACTAAGAAAGAGCTTTTTCTCATCCTCTGAGCGAAATCCATAAAGCAAATGGGCGTCCTCACGCACAACCTGATGCACATAAATCTGAGCCTCCTGATTAACCTGACCTGAATAGGCATAAGGATTGGCCACATGCAGGATATAACCAATACCATTGGTTTCAAGAACAATGTATTTGGCAGTAATTTTGGTAATGATTCCTTTTAAATATGCGTACATAGTGTTCCTTCTCTCTTATTTCGTTTATCTAGTATATCATATTTTCTTTATCCGAGGAGCGAGAATCGATTATCACAAATACAGTATATCAAAAACAATCGGTATTTATCTGTTGACATATTCAAAATTAAGTACTATAATCATCTGTAATTGAATAACTATCTTCAGGGCAGGGTGCAATTCCCTACCGGTGGTATAGCCCACGAGCCGAAAGGCATGATTTGGTGAAATTCCAAAGCCGACAGTATAGTCTGGATGAAAGAAGATAAAAGTATATTTGTGCTTTTTGCGTGCTCTGAAATGATTACTTGTCATTTCAGAGCATTTTTGTTAATCGCATAAGTTTTCTTTTGTATGCCTTGAGTAGTTCCCTATTCAAGGTATATTTTTTGGAGGTAGTGAGATGAGCGATTCAAAATATATGAAATTAGCAATAAAACTGGCACAAAAAGGGGCTGGTTACGTCAACCCCAATCCTATGGTCGGCGCAGTTATTGTAAAAGATAATCACATCATCGGACAAGGTTATCATGAGTTTTTTGGTGGCCCACATGCTGAGAGAAATGCTCTTAAAAACTGTAGAAAATCCCCTGTCGGAGCGACGCTTTATGTAACACTTGAACCCTGTTGTCACTTCGGGAAAACACCTCCCTGTATAGATGCTATAATCGATAGTGGTATTACAAGAGTAGTCATTGGAAGCCTAGACTGTAATCCTATTGTATCTGGAAAAGGAGTAAAGATACTTGAGGAAAATAATCTTCAAGTTACTGTTGGAATTTTAGAAAATGAGTGTCTTAACTTAATAAAAAGTTTTAGAAAGTATATTACCCAGCATGTACCCTATGTTTTTATGAAATATGCAATGTCAATGGATGGAAAAATAGCCACTAAAACAAATCAATCCAAATGGATTACTGAAGAAGAAGCAAGAAAGCATGTGCATCAGTTACGACACCATGTTAGTGCAATTATGGTGGGAGTCAATACTGTTATTCAAGACGATCCTTTGCTGACATGTAGATTGGAGGAAGGGAAAAATCCTATCCGTATCATATGCGATACACATTTACGAACTCCTCTTACCTCTAAAATCGTAAAAACAGCAAATGATATTAAAACTTACATTGCCACTTCCTCTGAAGACAAAAATAAAATGAAGCTATATCAAAATCATGGCTGTGAAATACTTTCCATAAAGAAAAAAGGCAATCATATAGACTTATCGAGTTTAATGCAACATCTAGGAAACATGCAGATTGATAGCCTAGTTCTAGAAGGGGGCAGTCTAATGAATTGGAGTGCTTTGGAACAACAAATTGTTGATGAGCTGAAAATATATATTGCACCAAAAATTTTTGGAGGCAGTGCCAAGTTTCCTGTCGGAGGTGAAGGCATTTCTTTGCCAAATGACGCTATTAGATTGAAACCTTATGCTTTTTCTCAAATAGGAAATGACTATCTCATAGAAAGTGAAGTGATTTATCCATGTTCACAGGAATAATTGAAGAAATCGGAAAAGTTGAAAGAATACAGAAAGACTCTCGTAATTGTAAACTATCAATTAAAGCCTCAAAAATATTAACGGATATCCATTTAGGCGATAGTATAGCAGTAAATGGTATCTGTCTTACAGTTACTCATTTCAATCATCAATCCTTTACAGTTGATGTAATGAATGAAACATGGAGTCGAACAGCTCTTACTCTATTAAAACATGGAAGTGAGGTGAATCTAGAAAGAGCCTTATCTGTCAACGGTCGACTTGGGGGTCACGTCGTTACAGGACACATTGATGGTACAGGAAAAATCTCGTCAATAAAAAAAGATGATAATGCTGTATGGTATCAAATCAACACACAAAAAGAAATTTTAGATTTAATAGTTGAAAAAGGATCTATTACAATTGACGGCATTAGTTTGACTGTCGCTAAAGTCTCCAAAGTAAACTTTTCAGTATCTGTTATCCCTCATACCTTGGAACAAACCATTCTTAAGAGTAAACAAGTCGGGAGTACAGTAAATCTTGAAAATGATATCTTAGGTAAATATGTGCAAAAACTGATGGATAATTCTCCAAAATCAGAAATATCTAAGGAACTATTATATCAAAATGGATTTTAGCAGAAAGGATAATCAGTCAATGGAATATCGAAAAATACAAGAAGCATTAGAAGCATTGCAGAAGGGACGACTTGTTCTTGTTATAGACGATAAGGATAGAGAAAATGAAGGAGACTTAATTTGTTCTGCACAAGCAGCTACAACAGAAAATGTTAATTTTATGGCTACTTATGCCAAAGGATTAATTTGTATGCCTATGAGCGAAAGTTTAGCTAATCAATTAATGCTTTCACCTATGGTTGAAAACAATACAGATAATCATAAGACTGCTTTTACAGTTTCAATTGATTATAAAGAAACGACCACAGGTATTTCTGCCGAGGAAAGAGGACTGACCGCACGTATGTGTGTAGCTGAAGATATAACACCCTCTGATTTTCGCAGGCCAGGACACATGTTTCCTTTAATTGCAAAAAAAGGTGGTGTTCTAGAAAGAAATGGACACACAGAAGCAACTGTTGATTTATTAAAATTAGCTGGACTAAAAGAGTGTGGCCTATGTTGTGAAATAATGAATCATGATGGCAAAATGATGAGAACAGATGATTTAATTCAGTTCTCGAAGAAACACAAGATTCCACTAATTACCATCAAAGAATTACAAGAATATAGAAAAGTATATGATCAGCTGGTAGAACGAGTTTCAACTGTCAATATGCCTACTAGATACGGTAATTTCAAAGCAATTAGCTATATAGATAAACTAAATGGGGAACATCATCTTGCTCTTATTATGGGAAACATAGAGGATGAAGCCAATGTATTATGTCGGGTCCACTCCGAATGTTTAACAGGAGATGTTTTAGGCTCTTTACGTTGCGATTGTGGACAGCAATTCGATAAAGCTATGAAAATGATTGTTGAGAATGGTTCGGGTGTCTTACTTTACTTGCGACAGGAGGGACGAGGAATTGGACTTATCAATAAATTAAAAGCCTATCATTTACAAGATCAAGGCATGGATACGCTTGATGCCAATCTTGCATTAGGCTTTGAAGGTGATTTAAGAGAATATCATATTGGAGCACAAATGCTTAAAGACCTAGGACTACAGTCACTACATTTACTGACAAATAATCCTGACAAAGTTGAACAGTTAGAAAAATATGGAATTACCATTTCCAGTAGAATACCAATCGAAATAGAAGCCAATCCTTACGATAGTTTTTATTTAGAAACAAAGAAAAATCGAATGGGTCACATTTTAAATATGGAGGAAAAATAAATGAACACTTATGAAGGTAATTTAGTAGCGAACGATATTAAAATCGGTATTGTTGTAGCGAGATTTAATGAATTTATAACTTCAAAATTATTATCTGGAGCACTGGATAATCTCAAAAGAGAGAATGTAAACGAGAAAGATATCGAGGTGGCCTGGGTTCCAGGAGCTTTTGAAATACCTCTGATTGCATCAAAAATGGCAAAAAGTAAAAAATATGATGCAATTATCTGCTTGGGAGCTGTCATTAGAGGGAATACAAGTCATTATGATTATGTATGTAGCGAGGTATCTAAGGGAATCGCCCAAATCAGTTTAAATAGCGAAATCCCAGTTATGTTTGGTGTGCTAACGACAGATACAATTGAACAAGCCATAGAACGAGCTGGCACTAAAGCAGGAAATAAGGGTTCTGAGTGTGCACAAGGCGCTATTGAAATGGTCAACCTAATTCGTACATTAGACGCATAGAACAGACTCTACTTTTAGACGAATAAAGAAACTTGGCAAAATCGCAATTTAATACTCTGTGAAAATCATAGAGCAAACTAGGAAACCAGTCGCAGAGTGGTAAAACACAACTTCGATGTTACAGACAAAACTAGCAAAATTAGCTCAAAACACTGTTTTGAGATTACTGATAAAACTGACCTGGTTTGAAGAGATTTTCGAAAAGAATTAGGAAAAAATGAAGTAAATATTTCTATGATAAAACGCATAAAATCAAGGTTTTTGAACACCTGATTTTATGCGTTTTTCTGATTTTGAACATTTTTCCCAGACTTTTTTATACTTTTAATATTTCCCCAACTCACGGAGACTGGTGTGATTTTCCTGAATACGTCGGAACATCTTTTCCATATCCGACTTGGTAAAATGCACCAAAACAGGACGTCCGTGAGGACAGTTATAGGGATTGTCACATTGAGAAAGCTGATAGAGGAGTTGTCTAGCTGAATGATCATCAATACGATGATTGGCCTTGATAGATCGCTTGCAAGACATCATGATAGCCAGCTCTGCTCGGTATTTCTTGATAGAAACTTCCTTGGTCAAAAGGAGCATGTCGCACATCTCATAGATGCCTGATTCAATCTCTTCTTCTGCCATCCAAATAGGATGTTCACGTAGAATAAATTGATTTTCTCCGTACTCTGCTAGAAAGACGCCCACTTCCTCTAAGAGAGGCATTCTTTCCTTGAGACGCAGGGCATCATCCGCAGGAAATTCAAAGATATAGGGCACTAGGAGTTGCTGCTGGCTCTGGTCAACATTGCCAATGCTTTCACGGTACTCCTCGTACTTGACCCGTTCCTGAGCAGCGTGCTGATCTATGATGTAAAGTCCATCTCGCCCTTGGGCAAAGAGATAAGTCCCGTGCATTTGTCCGAAAAACTCCAACTCTGGGAAGCTGGATGCTTCTTCTCGCTCCAGTTTGTCATAAGCCTTATCGATGCTAGCAAGATCTAACTCTGGATGGTCTAGCTGGTCGTAGTTAGCAGGTTTTCTCTCTGCAAAATGCAGTTTTGCTGGCTTGGTCAATCGGTCCAAGGTTTCCTTGGCAAACAGGGTCAAATCCTGCCCTTCATCAGTCAATTCTACCTGATAATCAGCCACCTCAGCTTGACTAGGTATTGTCGGCTCAGTTTTCTCATAGTAGAGCGTATTTTCTTTGAGTGGGAGAATAGTTTGCTCCACCTTCTCACGATTACGCACGGTCGATTTGGCAAGATTTTCCAAGGCATCTGGAATCAAGGTTTGTTCCTTGAGACTATTTGCAATAGCTTCTGAGACCAACGTCATCAGTTCTTTTTCCTTGGAAATCCGCACCTCTTGCTTGGTTGGATGCACATTGACATCCGCTAGATAAGGGTCGATATGAATGTGAACGACAGCCAGTGGAAAACGCCCCACCATGAGCTTACTGCCATAGCCGTCAAGAATTGCACGATTGAGCAGGAAGTTCTTGATATAACGGCCATTGATAAAGAGGCTGATATAATTGCGGTTAGCCCGAGTCAACTCAGGCAAGGACACAAAACCTGAAATTTCGAAATCTAGGTCAGAGTTCTCAATTTCAATCATCTTCTTGGCACTGACCAAACCGTAAATCCCTGCGATTGCTTGGCGCAATTGACCAGTCCCTGCTGTCCGCGTCATTTCCTTGCCATCACTAATCAAGCTAAAAGAAATCTCAGGATGGGCCAAGCCCAGACGGTTGACGATATCAATGATATGAGACAACTCTGCTTGCTGGCTCTTCATATACTTGAGACGGGCAGGCGTGTTGAAAAAGAGATCCTCCACACAAACCTTGGTTCCCACAGGACTAGTCGCTGGGATGACTTCCTCAACTTCACCCCCACGCGCTACTAACTTGGTTCCATGACTAGCACCATCCACCGCCGTTAACAGAGTCAAGACACTAACAGACGCAATAGAAGGCAAGGCTTCACCACGAAAACCAAGCGTCCGAATCCGAAAGAGGTCTGCTTGATTTTTTATCTTACTAGTCGCATGACGACGCAGAGCCAGCTCCACCTCATCGTGGGCAATTCCATGACCATTATCTGTGATTTGGATTTTCTTGAGACCAGCTTCCTCAATCTCAATGATAATCTGACTAGAACCAGCGTCAATAGCATTTTCTACCAACTCTTTGACCACACTGGCAGGACGTTCAATGACCTCCCCAGCTGCAATCTGGTTTGCCAACACCTCTGGTAATTCAATAATATGAGACATCTTTCAGCCCCTTTCCGTATCTATTTTCCTAGAAATTGATTAGTGCTATTATACCATATTTCAGAAAGAACAGAAAAGCTCCACCACATAGGAGCCCAATCCCTCCACATAGACAAGGTTCCTTGCCATGGGCTATAAAATAGTGTTTAATAAGGATATACAGGAAGTGATCACAACCTTGTATAACTGAAAAGGAGAGAAAACTATGAAAGTAGAACTACAGATTAGTGAGACTTACGAGGAGGAAAAGCTGATTGTCCAAGCACCTCAAGAAACCGAAAAAGTCCAGAAAGTCATCGAGTTCGCAGAAAATCTGGACCAAAGAGAAAAAATCAAAGGAAAAATCGATGATCAGGTCTATCTAGTTGAGATTGGCAAGATTCAGCGCTTCTATATCGAGAATCGGAAGGTTCTAGCAGAAACCGCGAGTCAGACCTACAGCATTGATTTGCGACTCTATCAGGTTCTTAAACTCTTGCCAACCAATTTTATCCAAATTTCCCAATCAGAAATCATCAATATCGATTCCATCTCTCACCTCAAGCTCACGCCAAACGGTCTGGTAGAAATTTTCTTGAAAAACGAAAGCTTCACCTACTCTTCACGCCGTTATCTAAAAACCATCAAGGAGAAATTAGAACTATGAAAAAACAAGTATTTCACGATGCAGCTGCCGGTGTTCTTATCGGCCTCATCCTCTCTATCCTCTTTTCACTCATTTATGCACCAAATACCTACGCACCACTAAATCCCTACTCTCTCATCGGTCAAGTGATGGATCAGCATCAGGTTCACGGTGCCTTGGTCTTGCTCTACTGCACACTTATCTGGGCAGCCATTGGTATGCTCTTCAACTTTGGCAACCGCTTATTCAGCCGTGACTGGAGCATGCTTCGTGCCACTCTGACTCATTTCTTCCTTATGCTGGCTGGCTTCGTCCCACTAGCAACTCTTGCTAGTTGGTTCCCTTTCCACTGGATTTTCTACCTCCAGCTCATTATCGAGTTTGCGATTGTCTATCTCATCATCTGGGCTATTCTCTATAAAAGAGAGGCTAAAAAAGTAGATCACATCAATCAACTCTTGGAGCATAGAAAATAGGCACCTCATAATAAGCAAATCCGAGAAAGAAACTTCTCGGTTTTTCTTTATCCTGCTGCACCTTACTATAGTGAAATGAAATAAGAACAGGATAAATCGATCAGGACAGTCAAATCGATTTCTAACAATGTTTTAGAAGCAGAGGTGTACTATTCTAGTTTCAATCCGCTATATCATAACAGTTATTTCAGATCTTCTTTGTAAATTTTCTATCTTTTTTCAAAATACTCTTGCATTTTTCCAAAATTTTTTGTAGAATATAGATTACATATCCAGATTATTCTGAAAATTCAAAAAGGAGTATTTATCATGTCGCAAGCTATTTCCTTAAATCAATCAACCTGGGCAAGCAAGCTAAAAGCAATGGGACCTGGAATCCTAATGGCAACTGCCGCTGTTGGCGGTTCTCACATTGTATCTTCCACTCAAGCTGGCGGTTCTTACGGTTGGTCTCTACTTCTCTTGGTCATCTTAGCTAATGTCTTTAAATATCCATTTTTCCGTTTTGGTGCTGAATACACCGCTGATACTGGAAAGACTTTGGTTGAAGGTTATGCCGAAAAAGGAAAACTCTATCTCTGGATTTTCTTTATCCTCAATGTCTTTTCGGCTATGGTCAACACGGCTGGTGTTGCCATTCTGTGCTCAGCTATCATCGCCAGCGCCTTCCCAATGATTGGTCTTAGCATCACTCAGTGGTCCCTCATTCTCGTTGCCATCATTTGGGCTATGTTACTCTTTGGAGGCTACAAACTTTTAGACGGCATGGTCAAATGGATTATGTCTGCTTTGACCATTGCGACTGTTCTTGCAGTTATCATTGCGGCGGTCAAGCATCCCGAATACAGCTCTGATTTTGTTGAGAAAACACCTTGGCAAATGGCAGCTCTGCCCTTCATCGTCTCCCTCCTAGGATGGATGCCGGCTCCTATTGAAATTTCAGCTATCAATTCACTTTGGTCAGCTGAAAAGAGAAAGACCGTCAACTTTAACACAGAAGACGCTCTGTTTGACTTTAACACTGGTTATATTGGAACAGCTATCCTAGCCGTCTTCTTTGTGGCACTGGGAGCACTGATTCAGTATCCTACAGGGCAGGCGGTTGAAGCCGCTTCAGCCAAATACATCTCTCAATTCGTGGGCATGTATGCCTCTGTTCTTGGCGAATGGTCCCGTTACTTGATTACCTTTATTGCCTTCTTATGTATCTTTGGAACAGTTATCACTGTTATCGATGGCTATTCTCGCGTCAATCAGGAATCTCTCCGACTGCTAATCAGTCAAAAAGAGGACAATCGTAAATCTTTGAACATCTGGATGACCATCACTGCTATCATCGGTATCGTCATTATCAAGTTCTTCGCTGGTCAGGTATCAACCATGCTCCGCTTTGCCATGATTGGCTCTTTCCTGACAACACCATTCTTCGCTCTTTTGAATTATGCCTTGGTAACGCGTGAAAACAAAAATCTTCCTTCTTGGCTCAAACACCTTGCCATTGCAGGATTGATTTTCCTCTTTGGCTTCGCCATCTTCTTTATCTACGCACTCGCAATCGGAAAAGCAGGGTAAGGGACAAGCGCGAGATGAAGATAAGGTTTCATTTCAAGAGAAAATTCAGCAAATATTTCTATGATAAAAAGCATAAGAACAAGGTTTTGAAGACCTGAACTTATGCTTTTTTACGTTCTTAAAGACTGTTTATACTCAAAAAACAGTTGAACAACTTCAACCACCTCTTATAAGAACTTTATACTATTCGAGAATCTCTTCAAACCACGTCAGCTCTATCTGCAACCTCAAAGCTGTGCTTTGAGCAACCTGCGACTAGCTTCCTAGTTTGCTCTTTGATTTTCATTGAGTATTAATTCTCCTTTTCCAACTCATACAAATCTGCGATAATCGCTGCAACACGTTTGATATCTTCCAGCATGCCTCTCATTTCAAAGTCAGCCAAGACAGGGAAACCAAAACGTTGACTGTATTGCTTAGCTGTCAGGCAGTATTGGTTATTAAAGTTACGATTTCCTGAGCCAACCACGCCAAAACACTTACTAGCATTGTCACCATAGGCGATAAAATCCCCCACTGGTGTCGTCAATATCTCGACATCTCCGTTATCCACGCCATTCCCACCTTCTAGGTAGGTTGGCAAAAAAGCGACATAGGGATGGTCCATTTCATAGAAATCTTGGCCTTCCTTGACCAAATCTTTGATATGAATCTTTTGGACCTCAATCCCCTCGTACTGGGACAAGAGATAGTCTTTCAAGCGCGTCACAAAACTCTCAGTATTGCCACTCAAACTAATATAAACTAAAGAAATTGTCTTCATATTTTCCTCCATGATTTTATTTTTAATCGAAAAAGAACTACCAAGATTGTAACTTGATAGCTCTTTTTTGTCAATACTTAAGCAAGATTTTCTGCTTCCTCTTCTTCTGCCAAGGCTTTCTGCTGACGCCATATCTTGTAGAAGACAAGGGCTAGGAAAAGAACATTGATGACGATAGAGAGAATGCTAACGGCTTGTGAAATAACACTTATCCCTAAACGCATGGTTTCATCGTGAACTAACTGCACAGCATCCTGTAAACCAACATAGCCATAAATCGAACCAATAATGGCTAGCAAAACATAGCCGACATAAGTATAGTTTGCATATTGCAAATTCTTACGAATAAGGAAGACAATCGCTACAACCACTAAAATAGCAGATAGCACAATCAAGGCCATATTAAAAATAGAATGAGTTGATTCTGCTACTCTATAGCTGTAATTGATGTTGTCTTCTAATTGCTGAGCACTGACCCCTGCAACTTGTTTCTGAGCGGCACGAAGGGCTTCTTTGCTAGGTAAGGGACTCAACATTCCAAACAGAGACATAGCTGAAATAAGGGCAGACAAGATTAGCAAGACCCATAGATAAATTGGTTTCTTTTTCATAATAGAACCTCCTGATAATATTATTCATATTATAGCACTTTTTGCAAAGGAATACAAATCTTATAGTATCGTTTCTACCTGTTTTCGGTAAGCTTTTGGCGATTTTCCGCACAATTTTCGGAACACTTTATAGAAATATCCAAGGTTACTGTAACCAACAGCATAACAAATATCTTCGATACTGTCACTGGTTGAAAGCAAGAGCTGCTGGGCAGCCTTAATACGTTGTTTGTTTAGTAACTCTGCAAAGGTCGAATCGGTTTCTCGCTTAATCAACTGCCCTAGATAGACAGGATTGATAAAGAGAGCCTTACTGATATCCTTGAGGGAAAGCTCTTTTTGGTAATCACGACCAATGACTTCCAGCACACTGACCACATTTTCATTCATACGGTATTGACCGAAAAAGCTGGTCAGAGTTTCCTTGATATAAGAAACCAATTCATCGAAGGCTTGAATAGCATGAATGGTTTTGACAATGTCCGTCATATCATCAGCTTTGAGATGTTCAAACAAGTGAAAGACATCCATGACAAACTGGATAAAAAGCTGTTTGGTAATCGGAACACGCGGTGTATTTTCAAGAACCACTTTCTCCAAGAGGTTTAACTCTTCCACGATTTGATTGAGATTCCCCTGAATGATAACCCTATAAATCGGTTCGTAATAGGCAAAGAGACTCTGAGACTGTTGTAGATTTACAGAGCCGTAAAAGAGGGCTTTCTCAGCATTCAGCTTCCAGCCTTCAAAGTGTTCTTGATAGGGAGCTTCAAAGGGAGTAACGACTAAACCATCTAGGGGTTGGTCAGAAATGAAAATCTGCCAGTCTTGACCCAATACATAGTAGGGAATGGTGAAGGAACCTTGCTTTTCCTTGGATAGACCTATCCACCAATTCTCCTTACCTCCTAAATAACTGACAAATCCAGCCTCATCTAAATCTTGACTGAGGGTCTGACTTTTCTTTCTTCTCTCTCCAAGCTGACCTGCAATCTTCTCCAGCAGATTTCCTAACTCTACCTTATCAACAGGCTTGACCAAATAGTCCACTACACTAAGGTTCATGGCTCTTTTTACATAATCAAACTCCTGATAACCTGAGAGCAAGATATAGGCAGCATCTGGTAAGATTTCTTTCATCTCCCGAATCATATCAAGCCCTGTTTTGTCGGGCATATTGACATCTGAAATGATGACATCGATGGGATTTTCCTGAACATATTCTAGGGCTTCATCGGCATGACTGGCTGTTGCGACGACCTCCATATCCCAATTATCAAAGGGAATCAAACGTTTCAGACCTTCTGTCACCATGTACTCATCATCTACTAATAATACTTTATACATTTTCTCCCTTTCTACTCATCTTGAATTGTAATACGATACTGAACACCTGCTTGCTCTGCAGACTCTACACTAATAGCATATCGTTCCCCAAAATAGAGCACAAAACGCTCATGGACATTGACAATCCCGATAGACTGCCTTTGATCACTGTAGCTGTCTTGGTGTTCAAAATGTCTCTGACTTAATTTTTCTCGAATATTTGCCAGCTTTTCAGCAGACATCCCACGACCATTATCTACCACTAAAATTTCCACAAAACCATCCTGTTTAAGAGCCTTGATGCTAATCACATTATCTGTCCGTCTATGGTCAACACCATGCGCGAAATAATTTTCTACCAGCGGTTGCAAGGTAAACTTAGGAATTTTCATATTCTCTAACTCTGGATCTATCTTGAAACCATAGGCAATGGACTTGGGATAGCGAACCATGCAGAGGTAGCTATATTTACGGCAAAATTCTAATTCCTGTTTGAGGAGGGTCTCTCTTTCGTCGGAAATATTGTTACGCAAGAGACTACTGAATTCATAAATGATATCTGCCAACTCATCTTGACTCTGCATAACTGCATACATGCGCAAGAACTCCAGCGTATTATACATAAAATGAGGATTGATTTGCGCCTGCAAGGCTCGCATATTGGCATCTTTTTGACTAAGCTCTAACTGGTAAATATCATGGATATTCTTTTCCAAGCGATCCAACATATCATTGGTCGTCTCCGCGATTAGGAGTAATTCCTGATCTTTTTCGGAAATGTCAATCCGACGCCCCTCTTCGCCTTGAGCAATGACTTGAATGGATTCTACTAAATCCACTACCTGCTTTTGGTAATTAGCAAAAGTCTGCCTCAAAGTCAGATAAAGAATGATAATAAAGAGAAGGCTCAAGCCCACAATCAAAGCAGAGCTAGTCACTGTTCCTTGTAAAACAAAGTTTTTGGGAACTGCCACCTGAACCTGATATCCATGAGAGGTTAAGCCAACTAGCCAATTTTCACTCTCCTTATCAACTGTTTCACCAATATGAAAAATCTCCGTATCAAAAGGTGAGGTCACTGTTACTGCCATCGGAGTATGACCTCTAGTATTATCAATGGCATGGTATAAAACAGCAGGATCCAAGGAGATGTAAATCACTCCTAAGTCTTGATCTGACACTGGATCTGACACCGGAATGGCAAAACTATTTCCTGCTGGTTTGAAATCATAAGCCCTGATTTTTTCTCCACTACGTTTGTCTTTAGTAGAAACATAGACTTCCTTGTAATCTTGAAAAGCAATGGCCACTCCAGTTACAAAATCATTTCGAACATAGAGGTCATCAACATTTTCATGCAGAGAGACTGATACATAAGGCGAAGCTTTCCGCTCTAATTGCCAGTAAAAATAGTCTGGCATGCTAAGGCTAAAGTATTTATAGATTCCCTCAATACGAGCTTGATTTTCAACTAAAGCCTGAGCTATCTGGGTTGATTCTCTATGGTAATATTCAATTTCACTCACTGTTCTAGCAGTTACACGCTGGGCTACTCTCTGGGCTTCCTTTTCCCGTGAATCCCAGTCAGCGTAAGAGAGTAAGATTGCAAAACTCGCAATAATAATGATCATCACTGAACTGTAGGTTCGCAGAAGCGTATGTAGCCAAAACTGCTTCATCCTACTTTGTCGCCAATTTTTCATGGATACTTTCATAGACCGGTTCCAACATATCACTGATAAAGAAATGCCACATCCCAATTCCTACAAAGAAAAGCAGAGCAGGCATATAGTAACCAATTGCTACAAGTAGCACGGTCCCAAGGAGAACCTTGACCACAGCTGCTAGGCTCATAAAGATGCCAATCAAGGATAGTTTGAGGCTATTTCGATAGGACAAATCAAAATAAACTTGTAATTTCAAAGATACTGTATAAGCCAAAAAGATCAGGGCAACTACTAGAACATTTAAAAAGGTCGCAATCAAATGAACAATGGTCTGATGAGGCAATTGTACCAAGAGATACAGGCCATAAACCAAAACTAGATCCACTCCTAGAAAGCTATAGAAAATCAGGTTGCTTGAGACAAAATTTTGCTTATAAAGAGACCAGGCCTCCTTCAAACTGTATTCCCGAAAGCTATAACCATGTTCTGCATATAGGCTCATCAAGGTGGCACTAGCAGGCGCTAGACCAAGGATAATCCCTCCCACCAAGGTTAATAGCCAAAAGAAGGCTGTCGCAATCATCCCTAAAAAGAAACGATTAAAGACAAAGTCTAAAAATCTCCCCATGATATCCTCCTAAAAATAACTATGAAACTATTATATCATATTTCAAGCGTTTTCAAAAACTTCTAGTATCCATTTACAATCCCATCAAACCATGGTAAAATGAGAATTGTGAAAAAATGATCAGGAGACAATTCATGGAAAAATCTATCTTAACTACACTGCTTTTTGCAGTTCTTTACTTCCTCTGCATGGGGATTGGTGTTCTTTTGGGCAATCTCCTTGACCAAACTGGAAACATGTTTTATGCGCCTGCTTTTACTGCCCTTGTCGGCGGTAGCGTCTATATGATTCTAGTCGCAAAAGTTCCGCGCTTTGGAGCCGTTACCACTATCGGTCTTGTTATTGCTCTCTTTTTCTTGGGAACTAAACACGGTGCCGGTGCCTTCCTTCCTGGAATTATCTGTGGGCTGCTAGCAGATGGAGTAGCTAACCTCGGAAAATACAAGAACCAAACTAAGAATTTCCTTTCTTTCATACTCTTTGCCTTTAGCACAGCAGGACCAATCTTACTCATGTGGATTGCACCCCAAGCCTATATGGCAACCCTTCTAGCAAGAGGAAAATCGCAAGAATATATCGACCGTATCATGGTTGCGCCAAACCCTGGAACTGTCCTTCTATTTATCGCAAGTATTGTCATCGGAGCCCTAGTGGGTGCCTTGATTGGACAAGCCTTGAGTAAAAAATTTGCACAGAAAATCTGATTAGTTAAAAAGAGCCAGGCGGCTCTTTTTTATTTATGGCTCAAGACTTGGTCAAGAAGTCTCCCAAGAATTGATACTCTTCGAAAATCTCTTCAAACCACGTCAACGTCGCCTTGCCGTAGGTATATGTAACTGACTTCGTCAGTCTTATCTCCAACCTCAAAACAGTGTTTTGAGCAACCTGCGGCTAGTTTCCTACTTTGCTCTTTGATTTTCATTGAGTATGAATTTAAAGATAATCAAAATGATAATGATGGTTGCCAAGATAGTTTTATCGTGATTGTAGCGGTTAAATCCATAAGCGATGACTACGTTACCAATACCGCCAGCTCCAACCGCACCAGCCATAGCTGTTTCACCAACAAGGGAAATCAAGGTTACAGTCGTCACACGAATCAAATCTGGAAGACCTTCTAGTAAGCCTGATTTGCCTAGGTTAAACTTTTTTACCTGAAAAACTTCTTTTTTCTAGTGATAAAATCAACCCTATCACACTCACTACCAAAAATACCCACCAACAAAGCCTGATATCTTGCAAAGCTAAGAAGGAAAATACAGACATCCCCAAGGGTAATGTTAGGGAAAAAATCATACTCAAGAGATTATTACTTCTAGCTAATACATCCGCACTCAAATTAGACAGTAACAGAGTATCTAATTTAGGCATTGATTTCGACATCAAATACATGACAAAGGCTAAGCAAACAACACCTACTAGAGGAGAAAAATCTAAAATATTAGCAGTAGCAAGCAATACAAACAGAATTGCATTGAGCGATAACAAGCTTGAAAAAGACCATTTCCCAAAATAATCATGGGGAGTTAGGCTACCAAGAATAGCTCCTCCCAAGCTAACACATTCAATTAAAAATAAGGCTTGAGCATAGCTGAAATGATAGATAGTATGGTCTAATAAGTAAAAGTGATAAATACCTCCAACAGCTCCTCCCAAAGTATTCATTACCAAAATGACAAGAATAATTTTAAACAATGATTTACTTTCTCTCTGTCTAAAGATATCATCCATGTCCGCATAGATTGCCTTAACTTGTTGAAGTAAACTAATAGGTTCATTCTCTACTGTTACAGACAAATGCGTCAATTCTCTTCTATTTTTGAACAAAATAAGAGAAGATAGTAAAAAGAAGCCAGCATTCACAATTGCAACAAAAGAAAAATCTTGGTGGCTTGTTGTGAGTAACCACACTCCTAAGGCTTGACCTCCTAGATTTGATAAATAGGAAACAAACTGAGTAAAGGAATAAGCTTCATAGAGCTTATCTTCTGAAATATTATGCTGGATAATCGGCATACGAAGGCCTGCTGTATAATCCGATAAAATATCTGAACAGATATTAACCATACAGATAAAAGCAAACGTCACGAAGTTCTGATCATGAATCACACTAGCAATCAAAAGAAATAGTAGACTTTGCACACAACCAACCCAAATAATTGTCCCTGCTTTATTCCGAGTATGATCAGCCTTAATCCCAGCATAAAAAGTAAATAGGAAAGGTAAAATCGTAATCATATTCGCCATAAATACAGCTATATTTTTAAAGGGTAGACTCGCAGCATAAACAATAAATACCAGATTATAAATATAAGCTCCACTTGAGCTTAAAAACCTCGATAAGGTAAGTATTCTAAATAAATGATGTCTTAAGAATAGTTTCATAACAGGTCTTTCTCACATTTCAAAGAGTATTCTATTGAATCCAGTCTAACAAAAAAAGCGGGGCTCCCCACTTTTTTGTAATATATTTTTTCTGAAAATAGAAACTCTAGCGCCTAGAAACTACTAATTATCACTCCATCTACAAGGCTATTTATTTTTCATCAGTCGATGTAACGAGAATATATTACAAATCTTTATTTGAAAGCTGATTTGCAAAATAGTTTTCATAGTATCTTGCACCATCTATATACTCTAAATCTTGTAAGATTGTAATGCCCCTCTGGATTTTTTCAAGACCCTTATTTTCTACTTTAAAAATCGTATCATAATACCCTTTAGCAATCATATAAATGATTTTAAGATAAGCTTGAGATTCTGGTAGATCTCGTTTTTCAATCTGAAAAACAAAATAGTCTGCTTTTAATTTATCCTTTTCCTCTATCGCTTTAAAAAGTCCATTAATTAAAATGGTATCAATACCGACTTTGTTACTAGGTAAAGAGCCTAATAAATCCGTCTTTTGCAACATCTCCCTAGAATATTTAAAATAGAGGGGCAGAGGAAACAAAGTAGAAATCGTTGAAAATAGTTCCAATTCATAATTTCCCCAGATATCAATAGTAAAAAAATAGTCATAGAGAAAAGTCAGTTCTTCATCCGTTGCCCTTATTTCTGAATCAAAAAACACAAGAAGGCTTTTGATACGAATCATTTGTAAAAGATAGCTTTTTTCACCACTTGATCTATACTTTTGAATCGTCTCTTCATACAAGGCGTGGAGAGAATCAATCCCTTCTCTATCATATAGTTCCCAGAGATTTTCTTGAAAAGCCAAAGCCTTTTTCTGAGAAAAACCACGTACCAAGTACATAAATTCATTCAAATCAGAGTGGATGTTATCTAAGGCAGTAATCAATTTCATAGATGATAAGTCTGCTTCTCCACGCTCAAATTTGCTCAGCATGGAATAAGTAAACTCTCCTCCCGTCGCCTCCTGTAGAGATACATTCCGACTCTTTCTCAATTCTTTAAAAACTTCTCCCAGATTTTGCATATTGACTCCCCACAATGCTTAACTCTCTAACTCATAAAAGTGATGATTGATAGCAACCAGTACAGAAAATTTCAAGTCTTGACGATAACGACAACTCCTATGAATGATGTACAGATTGCCTAGCCCTTTTTTATTTATGGCTCAATTTCTTGGTCAAGAAGTCTCCCAAGAATTGGATTGTAAAGATAATCAAGATGATAATGATGGTTGCCAAGATGGTCACATCGTGATTGTAGCGATTAAATCCATAAGCGATGGCTACGTTACCGATACCACCAGCTCCAACCGCACCCGCCATAGCTGTTTCCCCAACAAGGGAAATCAAGGTCACAGTCGTCACACGGATCAAATCTGGAAGACCTTCTGATAGGTAAACACCCACGATGTCCCAGAAAGTCGCTCCGCTCGCTTGAGCCGCCTCAATGACACCACCATCCAATTCAGCCAAGACAACCTGCACTTGACGGGCAAAGAAGGCAAAGACCGCAAAAGATAGGGGTACGATAGCTGCATTTGGACCAATGCTTGTTCCTACGATTAGATGAGAGAAGGGTGACAAGACTGCCAAGAGAATGATGAAAGGAACCGCACGGAAAATAGAGGTAATCTTATCTAAAATCCAGAAGACGACCTTATTTTCCAAGACACCACCTGGCGCTGTCAAGACAAGGAAAAGACCTGCCACCAGTCCCAAGAGCCCTCCGATGATAAAGGAAAGAACTGTCATATAAAGGGTTAGGTAGATGGCTGTTCCCCAGCCTGCTTGACCAGCCCAGCCCATCTTATAGACATTTGGTAAATAGGTTTGAATCAATGATTCCATCTTACTGTCCTCCCTTCAATACTTTTAGTTGTACACCTGCTTGACGAATGGCTTCTTGGGCACCTGCCAACGCTGCTTTTTCACCTGACAAGACTACAACCAATTCTCCAACAGGAGTACCATCGAGAATTTCGATATTCCCATAGAGAATATTAGCCGTTACTTGGTAATGCTTGTACAACTCATTCAAAAGTGGCTCGTCTGTTGAAGCCCCTGCGTACTTGAGCTGCACCAAAATGCTGTTTTCAGACAAGTGTTCCACGATTTCTTGCTTCTCGATTTTGACCATGGCTTCGTCAATACCTGTGGCTGTTGAGATAAAGTCTTGAGTCAAAGGTTGTTTAGGGTCTGAGAAGATTTCAAGCACACTACCCTCTTCAATCAAATGCCCGTCCTGCATAACCGCCACACGGTTGGCAATATCTTTGACAATCTGCATTTCATGCGTAATCAAGACAACAGTCAAGCCTAATTTTTGGTTCAAATCTTGCAACAAGGCCAAAATCTGCTTGGTTGTCTTAGGGTCAAGGGCAGAAGTTGACTCGTCTGAAATCAAGATTTTTGGATCATTTGCCAAGGCACGCGCAATGGCTACACGCTGTTTTTGCCCTCCAGATAGTTGTGAAGGGTAGTTTTCAGCACGATCCGCCAAGCCAACCAAGTCCAACAACTTAGCTACTTTAGCCTTCTTTTCTTCCTTGCTGAGTCCAGAGTGTTTAAGGGCAAAGGCTACATTCTCCTCTGCAGTCTTCTGGCTCATCAGGTTAAAATGCTGGAAAATCATCCCGATATCTTGACGTTTACGACGTAACTGCTCTGCCGTCAAGGCCACCTTGCCATCAAAAATCACATCATCGTCAATGGTAATTTTCCCTGCAGATGGCTTTTGCAAGAGATTAATCACCCGTACAAGGGTTGATTTCCCTGCTCCAGAATATCCAACAATTCCGTAAATATCCCCTTCTTGGATGTGAATGGTCACATCCTTGACCGCTGTGATGGTTCTCTTCTTTTGGTGAAAAGTCACATCGATCTGATCTAACTTGATAATATCTCTACTCATAGCTTCTAATCAGCTCCTCTACTAATTCAATATGGGTGTAGTAATCGGCGATTCGCACGTTCTCATCTCCACCGTGGTCTCGGCTGTTGGCATTTCCTAGACCGAAGGCCACCATTGGCACCTCTAGGGCATCAAAGACCGTATGCATAGGTCCTGTCCCCGCTGTCGTCGGCAAGACTGAAACGCCCTGTGGATAGAATTTCTTGGCCAACTCGATCACATTGAGAATGGCTGGTGCGCTCATATCGCTTCGATAGCTCATCTCTCCCAAGGTATAGTATAATTCTACCTTATCAAAGCCATTTTTGTCTAGCTGTTTCCGAATTTTTTCCAGAACATCATGCGGTTCTAGACCAGGAACCAAACGAACTTCTAACTTAGCGCTAGCTTCTGCTGGCAAAATAGTCTTAACCCCTTGCCCTTGATAACCTGACTGAATCCCTTCGATATTAAGAGCTGGTTCAAAAAAGAAACGTTTTAGAAAGGCTGCACGCTCCTCTTGTAAGAGAGGCAATTCCAAACCATAAATCTGGCTGATTTCCCCTGGATTGCGTTGAGCGTAAGTGTCCACCAAGGACATTTCTCGTTCATTTGGCTCTTGTACTTCTTCGTACAAACCTTCAACCAAGATACGGCCATCCGCAGCACGAAGAGACTGTAAGGCTTGGAGGAGATACCAAGGAGCTGATTCCACAACCCCACCATAACTCGAGTGGATATCCACATCAGCACTTTTCACCTTGGCATCAAAGGTCACAATCCCCTTATTTCCACCAGAAATTTCCAGCTGTTCCAAGGCATTTTTGGTTCCTTGTTCCCAGACCAACAAATCCGCCCCACGGAGTTTATCCGCATGCTTTTCCAAATACTTATCCAGGTCTGTCGAAGCCGATTCCTCCGCTCCCTCCATGATAAAACTGATATTGACAGGCAGGTCATCGTGGTGCTGCATGTATTTTCTCAAAGCACTCAAACGAGCTGTGATATGACCCTTGTCGTCATCAACCCCACGTCCATACATGAAACCATTGCGCACCGAAAGCGTAAAGGGATCCTCTGTCCAGACCTGATCTCCGTCCGCTGGCACAGTGTCATAGTGGTTATAGAAAATCAGGGTCTTGGCATCTGGACGTGAACTCTTGAAATGCGCCATGACAAAAGGCGCCGTGTAAGTCTCATCAATCTCCACTTCAGCCCCCACACGCTTGAAAATCTCACCCAGATAGTTTGCGACTTCCTTAAGTCCAACCTGCTGGGCAAAGACCGACTTCTTAGAAATCAAGGTACGCAAAACCTCAAAATAATGCTGGGCTACATGATCCTTTTCAAATTTTTCAATCTGTTCTTGTTCACTAGGAAAAACCATATTCTCTCTACCTTTCTATGAAACTATAGTCTTCTTTACAATCCATGCTCTATACAAAAGCAAGAGGTGGAATTCTCTCTCCCACCTCCCTGTTTCTTATTACCAAACTGGTTGATCCAAACCGTCTGATGTTTCTTCGATAACTTTTTTCACTTCATCTGTATGGTAAGCTGCGATCACTTTCTTGATAGCATCAGCTTTTGGTGATGTTTCCCAATCTTTTTTCGCAACGATGATGTTGTACCATTGTTTTGAATTTTCATCAGCTTGTTCTTTGAAAAGTGCTTTCTTGTAGTCCAATTTTGCTTCTGTAACGAAGGTATTGTTTACAACAGCAGCGTCAACTGATGACAATGAACGAGCTGTTTGGCTAGCATCCAATTCAGTGATTTTCAAGTTCTTTGGATTTTCTTTGATGTTAGCAACTGTTGCAAGAGCAGTTCCTGAAACGTCCAATTTAATCAAGCCAGCTGATTGAAGCAAGTAAAGCGCACGGCTTTCGTTTGTAGCATCGTTCGGTACAGCGATTTCTCCGTTTGCTGGGATGTCTTCTACTTTAGTGTACTTGTTGTCACTTCCATTCAAACCTGAGTAAAGGCGGATTGGAGAGATGTAAGTATCAGCAATCGCTACAAGGTCTTTCCCGTTTTCTTTGTTCCAGTTGTTCAAGAAGTTATAGTGTTGGAAAGCGTTCAAGTCTACTTCGCCATCAGCAGTTGCCTTGTTTGGTTGTGAGTAGTCTGTGAACTCTGTAAATTCCAAAGTGATTCCGTCTTTCTTAACCAATTCTTGAACTTTATCCCAACGAGCTTCTTCAGAACCGCTACGGTTGACAGTTGCGATTTTGATAGTTGTTGCATTGTCTGCTTTCTTTTCTGAGTTTCCGCAAGCTGCAAGAGCCAAACCTGCGACTGTAGCAAGGGCTGCTAGGCCAAGCCATTTTTTGATTTTCATGATTCTTTCTCCTTAAAAATAATACCGTACTAGTATCTCATACTTTGTTTTATTTCACAAATTGTTATTAGATAGTCAGATATATAGTTTAAAACTATATATCTAAGAACTGAGAAATCACCCATCTTATTCAGAATGGATGATTTCAAGAAATTATTTAATATCAGCCTCTGCTGGTAGGTAAGTGTCTCCGAAGAATTGTTTAGACAATTTTTCAAGCGTTCCGTCTTTGTAGAGTTCTTTGATGCGTTTGTCTACAAATGATTTCAACTCATCTTGACCTTGAGCAAGAAGTGGGTAAACGTACGGTTGTTGGTCACTTGGAAGTTCAATGACTTTCAAGTTATCCAAACCTTGGTTCTTGATCACTGTTTCAACACCGATTTTATCAAAAATCTTATAGTCAAATTGGCCATCGCTCAAACGTACCATGATTTGTTGGAAGTCTGCCTTAGTATAGTTAAGGATAGTTGGGTTATCCGGGTGTTCAGCGTTGTATGCTTCTAACTGCTTAGCTGATGTAGTGGCTTGAACGACTTCCGTCGATTTTCCACCGATATCAGCGAGAGACTTGATACTAGAGTCATCTTTCTTCACTACAAGGACATTAGGGTTTTGGGCAATTGGTGCGGCATAAAGGTATTTCTCCGCACGTTCTTTAGTGTAGCTAAGATTGTTGACAGCCATATTGTAACGGTCAGCGTCAAGACCTGCAAAGACACCTGACCATTCTGTCTTTTCAAACTTGACATCATATTTGTCAGAATCTTTAAAGATAGCGCGAACGACTTCAATCTCGTAACCAGTCAATTCGCCATTTTCTTCATAGATAAATGGCTTTGGTAATCCATTGGTTGCAACGATGATTTCTTTCTTGCTAGCTGCTTCTCCTTCTTTCTTAGCACCACCTGAGCAAGCTGCTAACACACCTGCAGCAACAAGAGCAAGGGCCGCAAGAGATGAGTATTTAACGATTTTTTTCATGTCATTTCCTCCAAAATAGAATACCTTATAATCTTAACAGAAAAAGACCATTTACGCCATTATATGATATCTATCTCTGTGATAAGTTTTCTTTATGGCTGATTTATACTCAATGAAAATCAAAGAGCAAACTAGAAAGCTAGCCACAGGTTGCTCAAAACACTGTTTTGAGGTTGGAGATAAGACTGACGAAGTCAGTTACATATACCTACGGAAAGGCAAAGCTGACGTGGTTTGAAGAGATTTTCGGAGAGTATTAAAAGACCAAACGCAAGACGGCAATCAAGACCACTCCAAAGAGAACTGTTCCGACTAGATTGCGGTAGCGAAAGGCTACCCAAGCTGTTGGAAAGACGGCTAAGAAGTCCAGCCATTTGATTTGAGGCAAACTTCCAACCTTACCTGCCACTACGCTTGAAAGAATCAAGGCAAAAATAATAGAGACGGGCAAGAACTTCAAAAAACGCTCAACGATCGCAGGCAAGCCCTTATACTTGACCAAGATGAAGGGAATCATACGGGGAATCCAGGTCACAAGACCAGAGAAAATAACTGCTAATAAAAGATACTTACTGACCATCTAAAACCACCCCCATGCTACAACCAAGTAGCGTCGCAAAGAGAACAGCTAGCGACTGAGACACCACTGTCAAGAGTAAAAAGAAGGACACCGCAACAACTGCTAGGATAATGAGCAGATTGCGGACAGGAATCCGTCTTTGCATAATCTGAAATTGCGAAGCAAAAATACCGATAAACATCCCAACTAGGGCAAAATCTAAACCAAAGATTTCTGGATTTGGTAACAGACCACCCAGAGCCGTTCCGACTACTGTCCCCACAAACCAAGCCACATAGCTGTTGAGATTGTTTCCGTGCATCCACATAGGATTGACCTTGTCTGTATGGGCCAATTCTCCCATCAAAACACCATAGGTCTCATCTGTCAAGATACTAGACATACCGATATTGTGCCAAAGACTGGTATGACGAAAATAGGTCGACGCATGCAAACTCAACAAAAAGAGACGCAAATTGATTAGAAAAACCGTCATAGCAATAGCTGCCACAGGAGCTTGAACCTCAATCAGTGCCAACATGGCAAACTGGGCACTCCCAGCATAAACAAAGAGGCTCATCAAGGCCATCTCTACAGGTGTCACATAGGGCGCACCAATAATCCCACAGGCCAGGCCGATACTGACATAACCAAGGGCCGTTGGCATGGCTGCCTGCGCCCCCTCCCAAAATCCTTTTTCTTTCATCTTTCTCCTCATATTGTCTTAATAAATGGGCTGAAAAGGCTCCAGCCACAGCATGGACTATTATAACACATTCAGGAAAGAGAAAAAAGTCTGCTGATTTTGACCATCATAAAAAGACTGGCAATCCAGTCTCAAACATATATTAAACAAATTCTCCGCTAAATACTTTCACGGATATTCAGAAGCATGACAAAGGCAACTAGAAGAAATAGCAATAAAACAAAGCTAACTGCCAGAGTTCCAAAGCTAGTAGCAATGGTTACCAAAGCTATTGTAAATAAGCTAGGTAAAACAACCGTAATAGCACCGATAGAAGATTGAACTGCTCCCATTGACTCCTCAGGTATTTGTTTAAAGACGAGTTCTTGCAATCTAGGAGAGAGAACACCTGCGAAAAAGGCATCCAAGGTACTAAAGATGAGAATCCAGTCAAAACGAACTGTGGCAAATCCTACTAGAAGAAGCAACTGGATGACGAGTGAGGCATAGAGAGCTGTTTTTATAGAAATCATATTTTTCAGATAGCCACTTACAAGGCTTCCGACAATCAGGGCTGACAGTTCAAAAGTGGATAGCAAGGCAAGAGATTGACCTGTTTGTAAATTCAAAAAGGGTTGATTCCTCAAAAATAGAGTAGAAACAGGAACTGTAACATTTATCACTGCTTGACTAATAGAAATAATAAACAAAACCAAGAGCACCTTATTCATATTCCATATCAATTTCGATGATTGGAGCAAATGCTGGCAAAAGGATTTTACAGAGAGTCCTTCTTGATAGCTAATCGTTTTTTCTACTTTCAAGAGGTCAGTTTTTATGAAAATGATACCTAAAAATGCGATTAAAAAGGTAAGAGCGTTCAGTAAGGAAATAAACTGGATAGATAGAATACCTAGTAAGACTCCTCCTAGAATATTACTGATTGTTTTCACTAAACTAACAGTTGATTGTTTAAACCCAATAGCTTCTGCCAAATGGTCTTGCCCAATAATTCTAATGAAAATCGGAGTAAGCATGGCGCCTGAAAAATAACTCAATGTGTCAGACAAGAGATTAATCAGACAAATAAATGCTACTAGCAACAAGGAGAAAGACTGCCCTGAAAGTGATAAAGACACTATAGAGTAAAGCAAAAATTTTGCAAAACTAATAATTGTATATTTTAGGACACGATGATGTTGAAAATCCGCCAAAACTCCCAGAAAGATTTGTAGAACTTGGGGAAGAGTTTCTGAAATCGTGATGAGTAAAATCGCCAGAGGGGCAAAAGAGGCATCTGCCACATAATTCAAAAAGGCCAGATAAAAAATCGTATCCCCAACCGTTGAAATCCACTGGTTGACAGTTAATTGCCTAAAATCTCTATTTTGAAGAAATACTTTCATTATAACTCCTTTTTAAATTCCAGTTAGAATTTTTATTCCAAAACATCCTAATAAATCCTGTATGCCCAGTCTATCCCATATCATATAGATAGCCTACACAGCCTTTTTCACTGCACACCTCATCATGTCTTTAGCTACTAACCAGATCCTAGTGCAATAACATCAAAATCTGACCAATACCATTGTAGACTATGTGCAGTCCAATAGGCCAATAAATGGACTTGGTTACTCTAAACAAGACTGCAAATATGAGACCGCCACCCATATATACGAAAAAGTCTGTCAAGACCCAACCATGACTACTAATGTGCAAAATTCCAAATAATATAGCTGATCCAAGTACATCCAATCCCCATTTCTTCCCTTTTTCCAGAGCAGTCATCACTAATCCACGATAAATCATGTCTTCAAAAATGGGACCTGCAATCACAGGATAAAAAAAATACATCAAAAATGCCGTAGCTCCTGTAAAAGTAGGAGTAGCATGTTGATAAGAAATTGCATTTCGAGTAGGTGGAAAAAGAGAAAAGGTAACCCTATTCCAAAGGAACAACAAAAGAAAAGCTAAGACACAATAAAACAAATAAGACCAGCGAAACTTCTTACTGTTAATTCCTTGCCATTTTCCTGACTTAACCATAGCAAAAAAAGCAATAAAAACGACAAGAAAATGCAACATCATATCCGACAAATAATAGCCAAAGTCAGATAGCCTAAGAGCAAAGTCGCTAGATAAAACCAGACCACTAAGGTACTGATAAGCAAGGACGAGTAGAATCGCTATAAAAAAATAGTATCTTGAAGTTATCTTTCCCATTTTATTTTCTCCTATATATGAAATAAAAATAGCCCCTACCCAAGAAAAAGGCAAGGGCTTTAAACATCAATAACGACGTCTAGTCTCAGGAGCTGGAGGAGCAAAGTTAAAGTAGTTTTGCCATAGACCGCCCATTCCACCAGATCCCAATGGAGGATATGACCTTCCTCCATAAACTGTCTCCAACTCAGCTTCTGTCAATTCCATTGTTTCTGCAAATTGTAAATTTAACATCTTTTACACTCCTTCAATTATCTTCATTTGTAAACCACTTCTGCGACCTAGGATTTGCTTCAAATGTTTTACAAGGACAGTATAACACGGAAATTGACTTATTTTAGAAAATCGCATATTTGATATTTTTTCTTATAGAAATTTCAGATTTGCGATTTTGGTAGATTTGATTATTTCCCTGGTATAATAAAGTTATTACTAACAAGGAGGGATATAATGATGAAAAAAAGAAAAATCCAACTGATACTCCTGCTTATTTCGGAGTGGGTTATCGTCTTCCCGTTTCTAATTAATCGATAAGTTCTTTGTATTGCTGAAAACGCAATTCGAAGAGGGCTAGCAATTGTGGATTTTCTAATACTTGCAGAGATTGGATAAAGTGTTCAATCTCTTTTTGATTGCTTCCTTTGGTTTGAAGAAAGACACTCATTTTCTTTAAAAATTGCCACGATACTTTCTCAAAAACATCGTACGGACGCAACATGCTCTCCAACTCGGCTTCGAAGATTGGGATGTATGAGAAAAGTTTTCGCTCCATGAGTTCTGATAAGATATTTAAGAGTCCTTGCTTCATATACAACCGATTATGTACCAACTCCTTAAATTCTTTAGACTTCTCAATTAAAGCGGTCGATAAAAAGATCAAATCTTGATTGCTCAAGAAGGGCATGGTATTGCAAAAGAGATAGAGTTCAAACCAGGTCCAAGACTCGATAACATAGAGATAGCTGGTCAAAAATTCGCTATCCTCCTCTGTTAGCAGATAGCTCTTATTTAAGGAATGGATGGCATTTTTAATCACAATGGCATTCAAACGACGATAGGTCTCTGCCATCTGTTCTTGCTTGATTTTCTCCAATAGTTGCTCTAAGCCAGCGATATCTTGGTGGGCAAAGCGATCCACAACCTTTCGACCGATTCGCATATGTGGAGATTCTTGATAGTTGTTGAGCTTGTGCCCAAACTCATCAAAATTCATATTGATCCCTTGAATGGCTAATATGAGCTTATCAGCAGACAACATGGACTGCCCTAGCTCAAACTTGGACAACTGAGAAGCTGTTAGCCCGTCACAAGCCACATCTGACTGCTTGAGCTTTCTAGCCAGGCGCAGTTCCTTGTAAAATTCCCCCAATTCCATTTTTTCAATCATCCTACCACCTCCTAGCTTTTGCATATTATATCATTATTTGTGTTCATTTGTCAAAATATTCTGATAGTTAGAAAAAATAAAAAAGCCAGCCTTAAGCTGACTCTTTATTCTATGGTATCAAAAGCGAGGCTTGGTTTGGCATTGAGGTCCAAGTTTGCAAAGTTTTCTTTGTTCCACTCGCTGACACTGGCATAAGCAATCATACCTGCATTGTCTCCGCAGAGACGCAGAGGTGGAATGATGACATTGACATCTGTGATTTCAGTTGCTAGGCGTTCTCTGAGACCTTTATTGGCTGCCACGCCACCTGCCACGACAAGGGTTTTAACAGGGTATTTCTCCAAAGCCTTCTTGGTTTTAGCCATGAGAATATCCAGTACAGCTGCTTGGAAGGAAGCACACAAATCCTCTGTAGACAGACTTTCTCCCTTTTGCTCGGCATTGTGGTGAAGATTGATAAAGGCAGATTTCAAACCTGAGAATGAAAACTCCAGATTATCCTCCTTAATCATGGCACGAGGGAAATCATAAATATCCTGCCCCTGATGAGACAACTCGTCAATCTCACGACCTGCAGGATAGGTCAAGCCCATGACGCGGCCGACCTTATCATAGGCCTCGCCAACCGCGTCATCTCGCGTTTCCCCAACAATCTTATAATCTCCTGCCTCAGAAACATAAACTAACTCTGTGTGTCCACCGCTAACCAAAAGAGCTAGCAAGGGAAACTCCAAAGGCTCCACACTTTGAGCTGCCATGAGGTGACCAGCCATGTGGTTAACAGGGATAAGTGGAAGTCCATGTGCCCAAGCAAAGGCCTTAGCAGCTGACAAACCAACTAGCAAGGCTCCGACCAAGCCTGGTCCATAGGTAACAGCCACAGCTGTCACGTCCTCTTCGGTAATCCCTGCTTCTGTCAGTGCCTCCTCGATGCAGGCTGTAATGACCTCGACATGGTGACGACTGGCTACTTCAGGCACTACGCCCCCAAAACGTTTGTGACTCTCAATTTGACTAGCAATGACATTGGACAAGAGCTCATCGTCGTTTTTCAAGACGGCGACACTGGTCTCATCACAGGATGTCTCAAATGCTAAAATATATCTATCCTTCATCTACTTCTCTCTTCATGATAATGGCGTCCTCGACTGGATCATGGTAGTAGGCCTTTCGCTCAGCGATGACTGCCATCTTTTCTTTCTTGTAAAATGCTTGCGCTCGGTGATTTGACTTTCTGACTTCGAGGAAAATCTCCTTGTCTGTCGGCAATTGAGCAAACAAGGCTGACGCAATCCCCTGACCCTGATAGTCTCCTTTAACAGCGATTTGCAAGACTTCTGCCTCAAAGATATTTTCCTGCACAGCTAGAAATCCAATCACTTCTGCCCCATCATAGGCCAGAGCATACCAAGTCTGGTCTTGGAATAGGTCAGCTTGGATTTGTTCCAGCGTCCAAGGACTGACTGGGTAAACAGCTATCATAACAGCGTAGATGGCTTTAGCTAGATTAGGCTGCTGTTGGATTCGTTTGATTTCTATCATAGGCGTTTAATGTAAGACTCGCCAGACTCGGTATGGTTCTTGAGCCAGTTTTCCTCAGCCTCGACACGCTTGAGGTAGTTAGGCACAAAGTCGTGTAAGGAGTCTGCTTCCTTGTCCCAGGCCAAAAGAGCAAGATTGGCTGCATTAGGCAGGGTTTCTTTGAAATTAGTCCTTGGCAAGTGTTTTTGAATCTGCTCAACAAAGGGGACAACTTCTCCGACAAAGGTTACCTGACTAGCGCCCTTGATTAACTCAATCACTCGCTCAAAGGGTAAGTGCGCTTCTGGCATGACAGGTTTGGCATTTTCATAAAATCCTGCATAAACATTATTGCGACGCGCATCCATCAAGGGGACAAACAAACCTTCTTGTTGGTAGGGCACCAGAGCCAAGAGACTCGACATACCAACCAACTCGATGTTCAGGGTATGAGCTAAGGTCTTGGCAGTTGCTACCGCAATTCGCAAGCCTGTATAGCTACCTGGTCCTTCCGCCACCACGATTCGGTCTAAATCCTTGGGTGTCCAATCCAAACTTGCCATCAAAAAATCGATGGCAGGCATAAGGGTAATGCTGTGATTTTTCTTGATATTAATCGTCGTCTCGGCAAGAACCTGCTTGTCCTCTAAAATAGCCAGAGAAAGAGCCTTGCTAGACGTATCAAAAGCTAATACTTTCATAACACATTCCTATCTTTTTGTCTGCTTACTATTATACTACAAAAGCTGGCACATGGGAATTTTCTTTATCCCCAAACAAGAGTGCCCTCACTTAACTAAAAATAATTTAAAAAAATGTTCACTTTTCCTTTTCTTTTACGAATATAAAAGTGAACAAGAAAAAAGGAGGAAAGTTCAATGACAAATTTTGACGTTCTTGACAATCAATTTTTATCCTTATCTGAAAATGAATTATCAGATATTGATGGCGGTCTCGCTCCCTTGGTTATCTTTGGAGTAGCAGTATCTTGGAAAGCTATTGCAGGTGGAACAGCACTTATAGGTTCTGGTTTGGCAGCTGGTTATTTTTTAGGAGGAGATTAATATGATGAAAGATTTGAACAACTATTGTGAAATTTCTACTAAGGAATTGCAAGAAATAAAGGGTGGCTTTGGTGTAGGTGTTGGTATCGCTTTATTTATGGCAGGTTATACCATTGGAAAAGACCTTCGTAAAAAGTTTGGTAAGTCATGCTAGATAAGAAACACATTTTTAGAAGGATAAATTTTATTGTCTTCATCTCTTACAGTTTGCTCAGCATTCTCAATGATTTAAACATGACTACTATCCCTTTACCAATTGATCTATCTGTTTGTATTGTTTTATTTTTATGCTTCAACTCTATTTTTGAGCAGAACAATGACTCCCATAAAAATAATAAGCTCTGAAAATTCCATTGTCATGTCATTTTAGAAAAATGCAAAGACCACCTCATCTTGATAGATGGGGTGGAATTTTCGTGTCATAAATTTACTATCTTTTGCCACCAAACAAAAACGCCCCAGCATGAGCAGGGCATCTAAGCATTTAATCCAAAGTAAAATACAAACCAAACGACATAGGTTACGAGGAGAAGAAAAAGCGAGTAGAGAGTCACAAAGGTAATTTTCCACAAGAACTTGGTTTGTCGTCGTTCCAGTTTGGTAAATAGAAGATTACCCGCATAAACGCAAGCAACAAAAACAATAAAAGCTACCAAGCGAGCTCCGATAGCAAAAGCAAATAAGTTATACATAGAGCAACCTCCTTAGTTTAAATTTATCTTAATAAGTAAAGTGAAATATTGCATAAGTATCCATTTTTAATATCGCAAATATATTTTTTAAAGACATAAACACATCTACAAGCGCCTATAAACAGAAACCTTAAAAGATAAGTTAAAACTTATAAGATAAGATTCTGTTCATAGACACCAATACTCATATCAACACTTTTACGTAACAACTCATATTTTACAAAAACTTGGTCTTATACGAATCTAGAAAATAGAACCACAGCTGCTCTTGCATATGCTCCTTTAGTTGTATTCCAAGCATTATTTGCTACAATAGGAGATAATCTTATTAGGAATGCGGCATTGCAACTTCTATTATCTGCTAAAAATCCCTTAAAACACTTATCATGATAGAAACAAGCCATATCTAAATCATCAATAGCTGGAATAGAATATCCATTATTTCCCATAACCACAATAATTACCATAAGAGCCTATAGGAAAAAGAGAGCGATCCATTCTAGCCAAATCAGTTGACTCTCCGTTAGTCTCTATATCCGTTACGATTTCGTTTAAAACACGCCTACCTCCAAAGCTTCATTATCTAAACCAAGCTCCTCTGCTTTATCTAATCTAACTACAGGGAAAGCATGTTCATTCAATTCGGTAACTTTATCCAATTCAGAAGTATCTATAAAGTTAAACATAATATCAATAGCACTAAACAATATAGTTTCCGAATTATTTCCTTTCCAGCTTATACTATTTCTTTCTATTATTATAGCATATACTTTTTGATATTGCAAGCGTTTACCAAAGAAATCGTCCCATGACTTTCTCGTTTCCGTCTTTTACTAATTTTTCATTTTGTGGTATAATTGAAATAATTGTAACGAATCAAGGTCAATCTAGACACAAAATGGAATGAAATCAAGCAAATCTATGCTAAAAGTTTGGAATAAGCTGACCTGTAAAATAGAAAGGAACTATATGATTTACAAAGTTTTTTATCAAGAAACAAAAGAACGTAGCCCACGTCGTGAAACAACACGCGCACTATACCTAGACATCGATGCCAACTCAGAACTTGAGGGCCGTATCGCTGCTCGCCAACTTGTCGAAGAAAATCGCCCAGAGTACAATATCGAGTATATCGAACTCTTGTCTGACAAATTGCTAGATTACGAAAAAGAAACTGGCGCCTTCGAAATTACGGAGTTCTAATATGGCCTACACTCTTAAACCTGAAGAAGTCGGCGTTTTTGCCATCGGTGGTCTGGGAGAAATCGGGAAAAATACATACGGAATTGAATACCAAGATGAGATTATCATCGTCGATGCTGGGATTAAATTCCCAGAAGATGACTTGCTGGGTATCGACTATGTCATTCCTGACTACTCATACATCGTGGACAATATCGACCGCGTCAAGGCTGTTTTAATCACACACGGACACGAGGACCACATTGGTGGGATTCCGTTCCTGCTCAAGCAAGCAAATGTCCCTATCTATGCTGGACCACTTGCCTTGGCTTTGATCCGTGGGAAACTCGAAGAACACGGCCTCTTGCGCAACGCCAAACTTTACGAAATAAACCACAACACTGAGTTGACCTTTAAAAATCTCAAGGCAACTTTCTTTAGAACGACTCACTCTATTCCAGAGCCTTTGGGAATTGTCATTCATACTCCGCAAGGAAAAATCATCTGTACGGGCGACTTCAAGTTCGACTTTACTCCAGTTGGAGAACCTGCAGACTTGCATCGTATGGCTGCCCTTGGTGAAGAAGGCGTGCTTTGTCTTCTGTCTGACTCAACAAATGCAGAAGTGCCAACCTTTACCAACTCTGAAAAAGTCGTTGGTCAGTCCATCATGAAGATTATCCAAGGCATTGAAGGACGTATCATCTTTGCATCCTTTGCCTCAAATATCTTCCGTCTCCAGCAAGCAACTGAAGCTGCTGTTAAGACTGGACGTAAGATTGCGGTCTTTGGTCGTTCTATGGAAAAGGCCATTGTCAACGGAATCGACCTTGGCTACATCAAAGCTCCTAAGGGAACCTTTATCGAGCCAAATGAAATCAAAGACTACCCTGCTGGCGAGGTTCTGATCCTCTGTACAGGTAGTCAGGGCGAGCCTATGGCAGCCCTCTCTCGTATCGCCAACGGAACCCACCGTCAGGTACAACTCCAACCCGGTGATACCGTTATCTTCTCTTCAAGCCCAATCCCTGGAAATACGACTAGCGTCAACAAGCTGATTAACATCATTTCTGAAGCTGGTGTCGAAGTTATCCACGGTAAAGTGAACAATATCCATACATCTGGACACGGTGGCCAGCAAGAGCAAAAACTCATGCTCCGCTTGATTAAGCCAAAATACTTCATGCCTGTCCACGGTGAATACCGCATGCAAAAAGTCCATGCTGGACTAGCAGTGGATACTGGTGTTGAGAAGGACAATATCTTTATCATGAGTAATGGTGATGTGCTTGCCCTTACTGCTGACTCAGCTCGTATTGCAGGTCATTTCAACGCCCAAGACATCTATGTCGATGGAAATCGTATCGGTGAAATCGGCGCAGCTGTCCTCAAAGACCGTCGTGATCTATCTGAAGACGGTGTCGTTTTAGCAGTCGCAACTGTTGACTTCAAGTCGCAGATGATTCTATCTGGTCCAGACATCCTCAGCCGAGGCTTTGTCTACATGAGAGAGTCTGGCGACCTGATTCGCCAAAGCCAGCGTATCCTCTTCAATGCCATTCGTATCGCACTGAAAAACAAGGATGCTAGCGTGCAATCTGTCAATGGTGCCATTGTCAACGCTATTCGCCCCTTCCTCTATGAAAATACCGAACGTGAACCGATTATCATCCCGATGATCCTCACACCAGATGAAGAATAATACTCTTCGAAAATCTCTTCAAACCACGTCAGCTTCGCCTTGCCGTATATATGNNTTTGATTTTCATTGAGTACAAGTCAACAAAACAGCCCCGTCTTCGGAGCTGTTTTTCTCTATGCTTTCTTTTGAGATTAAAACTCAATGAAAATCAGACCAGAAGGCTAGGAAAATGCATAACTTGAGTTAGCTCCCATAGTTCGGGGAACTATGGGAGGTTGGAGATGAATCAAAGCCAAGCTTTGAACTCATTCGTAAGAAGCCGACGACGTATCATTTTGATTTTTGAAGAGTTTTAGAAATACTACGATTTTTACCTTCCAGATACACCATCAAAATAGAAATATCTGCTGGGTTTACTCCCGAAATACGGCTGGCTTGACCGATGGTTTCTGGATTGATGAGTTTGAACTTCTGACGAGCTTCGGTTGCGATAGAATCAATGTCATCCCAATCAATATTGGCTGGAATGCGTTTTTCTTCCATACGTTTCATCTTAGCAACCTGGTCCATGGCTTTGGAAATATAGCCTTCGTACTTGATTTCTGTTTCAATCAATTCGATAATCTTGTCATCCAAGTCCTCTGCAGCTGGTCCGATGAAGGCCACCACATCTTGATAAGAAACTTCTGGACGGCGAAGGAATTCCTTGGCTGTCACTGCATCTGTCAACGGCTTGAAGCCCATCTCCTCAACCTTGGCATTAGTTTCCTTGACTGGCTTGAGTTTGATGCTGTCTAAGCGTTTCATCTCATTGTCAAATTGATTTTTCTTGATTTCAAAACGAGCCCAGCGTTCATCATCCACAAGACCAATCTCACGTCCCATCTCAGTCAAACGCATATCAGCATTATCATGACGGAGAATGAGACGGTATTCAGCACGACTGGTCAATAGACGGTAGGGTTCAATGGTTCCCTTGGTCACCAAGTCATCAATCATCACTCCGATATAACCGTCACTGCGCTTCAAAATCAACTCAGGTTTACCTTGGATTTTCAGAGCCGCATTGATCCCAGCGATAATCCCTTGGCCTGCTGCCTCTTCATAACCTGACGTTCCATTAGTCTGACCAGCAGTGAAAAGTCCGGAGATTTTCTTGGTTTCCAGAGTCGCACGCAACTGGTGTGGCAAGACCATATCGTACTCGATGGCATAACCTGTTCGCATCATCTCTGCATTTTCCAAACCTTTGATAGAATGAACCAGCTCACGTTGGACATCCTCAGGCAGACTGGTTGAAAGTCCTTGGACATAGACTTCCTCTGTATTGCGCCCTTCTGGCTCTAGGAAAAGTTGGTGGCGTTCCTTATCCGCAAAGCGCACAATCTTGTCTTCAATCGACGGACAGTAACGAGGTCCCACTCCCTTGACCACACCTGTAAACATAGGCGCACGGTGGAGGTTGTTTTGGATAATCTCATGACTGGTACCATTGGTGTAGGTCAACCAGCATGGCACTTGATCCTTGACATAGTCCTCATCACGTGAAGTGTATGAGAAGTGATTAGGCGCTTCGTCCCCTGGCTGAATCTCGGTCACATCGTAGTTGATAGAAGAAGCCTTGACACGTGGAGGTGTTCCTGTCTTGAAACGACCAATTTCGAGTCCTAATTCCTTAAGATTGTCAGCAAGGTTAATAGAAGCCAAGCTGTGGTTAGGACCTGATGAATACTTGAGGTCTCCAATGATAATTTCCCCACGGAGGGCCGTTCCTGTCGTCACGATAACAGCCTTGGCAGCATACTCTTGGTGGGTAGCTGTACGGACACCGACAACCTTACCATCTTCAACCAAAATCTCATCAATCATGGTCTGACGAAGGGTCAAATTTTCTTGATTTTCAACCGTCTTGCGCATTTCCTTAGAGTAAAGTTCCTTATCAGCCTGCGCACGAAGGGCACGGACAGCTGGCCCCTTCCCTGTGTTAAGCATCTTCATCTGGATGTAAGTCTTGTCAATGGTCTTGGCCATCTCGCCACCGAGGGCATCGACTTCACGCACGACAATCCCCTTGGCAGAACCACCGATAGAGGGGTTACAAGGCATGAAAGCCAGCATTTCAATGTTGATAGTCGCAAGCAAAACCTTACAACCCATACGGCTGGCAGCCAGGGAAGCCTCAACCCCAGCGTGTCCCGCACCAATTACAATAATATCGTATTCTTCAGTAAAGTTATAAATCATATTTCTCTCCTATTTCTCAAGATGAATGTGTCTTAGTTGGCCGTCCCAATCTGGCAGGGCTGTTTTTAGAAAGGCTGGAATTAGATTGATACCCTTAATCTTGTCTATGTCAATCCACTCACAAGGCTGCGTTTTTTCGTCTTCCTGCATGGTCAATGGAGCATCTTCAAGCAAGTCCACCAGATAATGAAACTCGATATTGTAATAGGAAACACCGTCCTGTTCAAAATGATTTTCAACCACAAAAGCTAGCTGCCCAGCTTGAGCTTTAACACTCAGTTCTTCCCTCACTTCGCGGACTACCGCGTCTTCCGTTCTTTCATTGACTTGGATAGCACCACCAATTGTGTAATACTTGCCCTTATCTTTGGTGACTAGAAGCTTACGATTTTGGACAATCAAAGCTGTCGCCCGAACACCAAAAACCGTATTGCCTACTTTTGTCCGAAAGTCTTGTTGAGTCATTTCTATCCTCTCCCTTAAACGACACAAAAACAGTCAAAACTCCAAAGAGGTGCAGGACAAAAAAGCCTGCAACATCCATGAGCTTTGACCATCATTTCTATTGCTTTTATTATTGTAGCAAATTGAGAAAATTTGTCAATCTAAATGTACTGACAAACTTGTCCATCTCGGTAAGCATTGTCAATCAAACCACCACCTAGACATTCTTCGCCATCGTAAAAGACAACTGCCTGACCTGGTGTAATCGCGCGTTGCGGTTCTGCAAAGATAACCTCTGCCTTATCTCCTTTGACATGGACGGTCACCTTAGAATCAGGCTGACGGTAGCGGAATTTTGCTGTGCATTCTAGCGTAAATTCCTCTGGCATCTCACGAGTAAAGTGGACTTGACTGGCTTCTAGGCTGGTTGACATGAGCGAATCATGGTAGAAACCTTGGCCTACATAGAGGATATTCTTGCTCAGGTCTTTTCCGACAACGAACCAAGGGGCATTGTCACCACCATGTTGGCCACCGATACCGAGACCTCCACGCTGACCAATCGTATAGTACATAAGACCTGCATGCTCGCCCATATCGTGACCATCCACAGTCATCATGCGACCAGGCTGAGCTGGCAAGTAGTTACTGAGAAAGTTTTTAAAGTTCTTTTCTCCGATAAAGCAAATTCCTGTCGAGTCTTTCTTCTTAGCAGTCGCAAGGCCTGCTTCTTCTGCTAATCTGCGAACTTCAGGCTTTTCCAAATATCCCAATGGAAACATGGTTTTTTGAAGTTGCTCTTGCGAAAGTTGGCTGAGAAAATAGGTCTGATCCTTGCCATTGTCCACGCCACGAAGCATGTGAACAGTGCCATCCTCATCACGCGCTACTCGAGCATAATGCCCAGTCGCTACATAATCTGCCCCCAAGGTCATAGCATAGTCTAAAAAGGCCTTGAACTTGATTTCCTTGTTGCACATAACATCTGGATTTGGCGTGCGTCCTGCACGGTATTCCGCTAGGAAATACTCAAAAACGCGGTCCCAGTACTCTTTTTCAAAATTGGCAGAGTAGTAGGGAATGCCAATCTGGTCTGCTACCGCAGCCACATCCTTGTAATCTTCGGTCGCCGTACAGACGCCGTTTTCATCTGTGTCATCCCAGTTCTTCATGAAGATACCGATCACATCGTAGCCCTGCTCCTTGAGCAAAAGAGCCGTCACCGACGAATCAACACCACCACTCATCCCCACAACAACACGGGTTTTAGAGTTATCACTCATGGTAGGTCTCCCATCTATTCGTTTATTCACGATTGAAGGTCGTGTGTGCTTAACGATTGAAGGTCGCTTGAGCAGTATTCATTATAACACGCTTGGTTAGAGAAGACAAGGAAAGGAGCCAATCTTGACTCCTTTATTGAAGAAATTGTTTTAACCTTGTCCTTTCTTTTCTAAGCCGAAAATGAAATGGTAATCGATAAAGATGCCCATGATTGAATAGGCACATAAAATATCCTATACTTACCTTCCATTATTCCGTGATTGAATGTATTTAGCAACAATATAGATAAGAAAGGCAAACATGATTACCAGATAGCTCACTATAAGGAAAACATGCTTAAAAATACTAGTATCAAATAAACTCACGATAGCTAATAATAGATTCATAATAAATACTATAGTCGCAAATAGTTGTACTTTTTTATCTTTCATAACTAGTCCCAGCCTAAATTACTTTCCAATATCCTACCGAAATTATAGCCGATAATATAGCCTGACATATAACCTGACATATAACCTGTTGCTGCACCACAAGTAGCTAAAATGAATGCATAGCTAACTGTACCAATAACTGGTAAGGTTATTGTCCCTAGTGCTGCACCAGCTGCCGCTCCAGTTATAGCTCCTGCTATTCCGCTTGCGACACCACCTACACCTCCACAAAGCAAGGCAAGCCACCCTTCACCATCAAGATACATCATCTCTTCTTCATCAATAGTAACATAGTTGTTTGGTAATACGAGTTCCATCAAAATTCTCTTTTTTATTAATCATGGTTAGGATAGTTTCCTAACAAGTGATTGTCGACTGTGTTTATAGTACTTAGTTACCTAGATAGCTTTCCTTTATCATGTCTGATTTTAAGCCGTTCTAAGATTTAATCCATATTTCTATTACTTGCTATTTTTAAATAATTCGTATTCCTTTTCCTTGATAAATGGAACTGAAAAATTAGAAAAAAGAAGTAAAACCGAAAACAAATAGCCTGCTTTTTGAATCACTAAAAGATATCCTAAAAATAAGTAAGCTATAACATCCAATGCGAAAAGAAAAAATATTCTCCTCTTCATTAAAGTACTTGTGTCAAATAATCTGATGAATAAAAATTTTATCGTGGTATCTACACAAATTTTTATCAAAAAGATAAGAGTTAGTACATGATTATCAACTGTAGCATAAAGAATAGATGGAAATATAGTTAATATAAAACTAGAAATCTCTAAATATTTTATCCAAGGAGATTGAGACACCTTGCTTCTAAACTGACTAATTTTCTTATATTCGTTAGTCAATTTAGTATCAAAATCTTTCCCAATTAAATGAAAAATTATCAACTCTGTAATAAAAACACTTATTAATACAATATAAGTCGAAAAGCTTTCTGGGAATAACTTATTGATTAAAATGGGGAAACTGATTAACAGAATCGAATTTATAACTAGACAGATAGATACTATTTTATTTTTCACAGAATATAGAGGTAGTGATACTATTGAGTAGATAAAAGATAAAAAAATAAGCAAAAAATACTCCGTGTCATTTATAATCGTCCTGAATGATAAAAATATATACATCCAACATACGATAATATGTATTTTACGAATTTTATCTACATTACTCATCTTACTGTCTCCGATATGAAGCCGTCCCAAGGATAAAAATTACCACTAATATTATAACCCTCATTAAGAGAACAGTCTCTAATATAGTAGACTCCCCTTCCTATCACTCCAGCTATATCATATTTGTTATCGATTTAAAAAAATTTTTGCATAAACTATCATTGCTATGGTTAAAAGCAAAAATATTAAATTAATCATAATGATTAATTTCTTTAGTTCCTCACCAACATGATCATATGCTAAAAAAGTTACAGAGGAAATGAGTAGAAATGCTAAAAATACAATAACAAAAATTTTTTCAATTTTCATATCCATTTTACAATTACCATAAAGCGTTTAAGTTTGGATCTCTTCGATTAATATCATTATTTGCCCAAATTGTTGTGATGGCATCACCAATTGACATCCAAGCTGCAAATCCGTTAATAGCAGAAGTTGCAAAACCTGCAACTCTATTCGCAACCCGTACTCCAACATATCTTGCTGCAGCTCCAGCTACTGCACTCGTAACCCATCGTAAATCATGCTTACGGACATAATTTTTAACCAAACTGATAGCTCCTCCGCCTAGAACACCATTGAAAGCTATATTAATGGCTACTGCAACTGGCCACCTTGGAATAGAAAATCCCCCATCAAGATACATCATCTCTTCTTCATCAATCACAACATAATTATTTGGTAATACAAGTTCCATTTGTTTTCTCCTTTTTTATTAAGCATGATTAGGATAGCTTCCTAACAGGTAATCGTCGACTTTGTTTATAGCACTTAGTTACCTATATAAGATAGGTTTCTTTATCATAGACAATCCGCACCTCAACTCTTCTCCAATCAGATATCTTACAAAAAGCTATGGATGCTTTCCACCATAAAACAGTCAATATTAATGATTACGTATTCACTAACACAAAATTTATTTTTTTTTGACTTAGTAACACAATTCCAATTAGCAATACACCTAATATAAATAAAAGTATTTCCCAAAATTTATTCTCAGTTTTAATAAGTGGAATAAGATACATACTGACTAATATGGAACTTGCCCCTATAATGGCAAATATTATTCTGGTTTTATCACTTAGTTGAATCATGTTATATCCCACCAACCATTTCTTGGATATTTATCCCCAGAATCCAACCAGTTTGCAAGCATACCTCCCACGCTTAAACCACCGGATTGAAGAATAAATCCAACAACTGTTCCAGAAATTCTATTAGCCGCTTGTACCCCCACGAAGCTTATTAACGTTCCCCTAAGTTGCCTTGTAAAAGTTTGTCTTCCAACTGCTTTAATGGCTGCTCTAAATAAAGCAATACCACCTCCACCACCCATGAAATAAGCCAGGGTTGCATTTACTGCAGCGTTTATCCCAAAAGAAAGTACTCCGTTATGTATGGACAATCCCCCATCAAGATACATCATTTCTTGTTCATCAATAGTAACATAGTTGTTTGGTAATACGAGTTCCATTTATTTTCTCCTTTTTTATTAAGCATGGTTAGGATGGTTTCCTAACAAGTGATCGCAGGCTTTGTTTAGTTACCTAAATTAGACTTCCTTCCTTTATCTTATTTTAAATATTTAAAACCAGTTACTGCTTGAAGCTTAACAGTTTACTTAATTCAAATAACAGCTAATCACTGATTCCCTGATTTTATCAAATATACTAATAACAACAATTGTGATACGATCATCATTATAAGAACAACATTTAACGAATCAAAGCTTTTCCGAGATAATAATAAAGCAACAGCAAGCAGTATTATTACTAAAGATTGAATAACTACTATTACTCTTAACATTTTATCCTCCACTAACAACTCAAGCTCCCTTACATTATATCGACCAGCCCCATGGAAAGATTATAGCTAGACTAATCAATGATATAATACATACTAGAATACAAAATATTTTTTTATTCATACTTTTTCTCCTATCTTTATTTTCTACCTACATAGTACCTCTTATTAAGCTCATTTCAAAATTACGTTAACTTTTTTCACGAAAAGGAGAAAATTATGCGTTATGATTATGGATAGCGCTTTCAAATTTTTAAACTCCTATCCCATCCTTTTATCTATATTATGAGCGAAAATATAATAACTGTCAAGTAACTAAAGTGAATTTTATAAAAAAATTACAAGCCAAATTTGTAAAGTTTACACTAAGCCGCCAGGGCAATCGTCTATCAGAATGTCCGTTTATTTGTCAATAATCCGAGAAAATCTTGCAACGCCTAGAAGTCTATAAAAACTATCAACATTTATATGACTTGCAAATAGCAATCCTGCTCAACCTTTCCACACTCTATCTATACAATCAAGATAAAAACATGTGTAAGCAAATCTGCTACACTTTACTAGAGGACGCCAAGAATAAGAAAAGCTACGATAGGCTGGCTATCTGCTATGTCCGTATTGGGATTTGTACAGACGATTCTAAACTTATCCAAAAAGGGTTCTCCCTTCTGGAGCTAACCGAGGAAACTTCTATGCTGTCTCATCTCAAAAAAGAAGTAGAGATCTATTACCAAGCGAAGGAAAGATAAAAAAGCCGAGGGATTTCCTCGACTCTTTACATATTATTTGTTCGTTAGTTCTTAATACTAGCCATTGTTAAACCAGAAGTTTTTAGCTCTGCCAAGCCACATAGTGTGTTTACTACTATGTGTCCATGTCACCATGAATCGCCGAACGATTTAACGAGAAAGTATGACTTTTACGTTTATCCCAACTCAATTATGACATTTTTTTCAAAAGTCAATATATCTCACTTTTTCAACGACAAGAAAGAGGCTGATAATCTACCAACCTCTTGTTTTTAAATACATTTCAAGTCCAAACTATTCTTTATAGAAAAAAGTCCTATAAATTCGAGCAATAGTTAAAATACAAACAAATATAATTCCCAAAATAGATAACACTATTTTCACAAAATTCATTTCAGAACCTATTATATATACGTGAAAAAAAGGGGCTATTCCTACACATATATACAATAAATAACTTACAAAGTTTATTTCACCAATTCCTGCAAAAAAATGTTTCATTTTAAGCAAAAATATAACCATCTAAGCTACCGTCAGCCCAATCAGCCCCATATGCGATTGCTCCACCTAGTGAAAATCCAGTAACAGTTAGTGCAACGTTTAGTGCAGTATTGACTAAATGGCCAGCTGCACTACCTACATGTTTAATTATTAAACTACGTAATGTTCTCGTAATAGCCCCTCTATTAGCTGAGATAGCTTTTTTTATCGCATAAGCAGAATAAATTGTTGCACCACCACTATAGATGGCCAAACCTACATCCAGAACTGTTGCAAAACTACCTCTACTATTCCACCAGTTACGACCAACACCACCCCCATCAAGATACATCATCTCTTCTTCATCAATCACAACATAATTATTTGGTAATACAAGTTCCATTTGTTTTCTCCTCCTTAGTTGAAATTGTTTCATTTGTTTTACAAATAGGACGAACTTAAACTATCTTTTTATTACTCAGTAATAATTTCCGAGATTTCATTTTATGATACTCTCTATTCATACAGAAATCAAAATTTTGCCTTAACCAACTTGTATAATAGAAAAAATCTAATTGATTTATTCTGATGAGCTGTATTCTAATTTTATCAACCTTTTCTTGCCAGTTGTTATTGTTACTAATAGAAATCTCATACAGCAGTAACTCGACAAGACCTGTACACAGAAGGGTGTTATGAGAATCTTCGATTTTTTTCAAAATATCCTCAAAAAGTTCACTATCCGTTAAAAAGGTGGATTGGTTCATCGCATCATAGAGAAGAAGGGACATTAAGTCAGAATAGCTTAATTCTGATTTTTGTATCTTATCCTTTAACGTATTTGTCAAATCACTTTCAAACGAATCTTCTTTTTCCCATTTATTTTGATTAAAAAGAAATTCCGTCTTATTAAAAACGAGATGATTGATATCCATTATAGTCCAGAAAAATATTGTAGTAAGCATGATGATTGCAAAAGGAATTTTTAAAATAAATACTAGGATAATAGCTATTTCAAGAATAAAACTCCATATCATTCTAGATTTTAAATCATCAACCGACAAACTTTTTCGATGGAATGAAAAATAGGGTGAGAACCTCACATTTACTTTCTTCCTGCCTATAAAAATAAAGGGAAAAATCGTAATAAGAGCTTCTTTCTTGTACAAATCTTTCAATGCGTATAGTATGTCTAAAACTATTTTTGATAAAATCAAACTACAGAAAGCAAGACTCATACTAATCACAAAATCAAGGGGAGATTCTAGATTCAATAGTAAGTTATTCACTAGGACATGCAACTCTAGCCACAAGACAAAAAGAGGGAGCATTAATAAAAAAATGATTAGTTTACGTATCATAATTTTACAGTGTCCTTATCATTTTCTTAATTTTGGATAAATTATCATTGCTATGATTAAAATCAAAAAAACGACATTAATCCAAATAATCAACTTTTTTATTTCTTCGCTAACAAAATCATAGGCTAAAAAAGTTATGGATGATATAAATAGACATACAAAAAAAATAATAACAAAAATTTTTTCCATTTTAATACCCATATCTAGTTACCACAAGGCGTTTAAATTTGGGTCTCTCCTATTTACATCATTGTTGGCCCAGATTGTTGTAATAGCATCACCAATTGACATCCAAGCTGCAAATCCATTAATAGCAGACAGTGCAAATCCTGCCACTCTATTTGCAACTCGTACCCCAACATATCTTGCAGCTACTCCAGCAATTGCGCTTGTAACTCGCCGCAAACCATAATTACGAATATAATTTCTAACTAGACTGATTGCTCCTCCACCTAAAACACCATTAAAAGCTATATTAATGGCTGTTGCAACAGGCCATCTCGGAATAGAAAATCCCCCATCAAAATACATCATCTCTTCTTGCTCAAGAGCAACATAATTATTTGGTAATACGAGTTCCATTTATTTTCTCCTTTTTTATTAAGCATAGTTAGGATAGTTTCCTAACAAGTGATAGACGACTGTGTTTATAGTACTTAGTTACCTAAATAAGATATCCTTTCTCTACCTTATTTGTTTTTATAGGTTACCTAAGGTTTAAAACCAATTATTGCTTGAAACTTAACAGTTCTAAACCACTAGCAATAAATGATTGCGAACTCACTAATACTATTTCAAAATTTATTTTTTTTGACTTAGTAACGCAATTCCAATTAGCAATACACCTATTATAAATAAAAGTATTTCCCAAAATTTATTATCCGTGTTAATGAGAGGTATAAGATACATACTGACTAATATGCAACTTGCCCCTATAATAGCAAATGTTATTCTAGTTTTATCTCCTAATTGAAACATGTTTGATCCCTATATACACTTCAAGCAAAAGTTGGATTTCTGAAATAGCTAAAGATAAAGATAATGGTTGCGAGCTATTTAAACTATCATCAATATTCTGCTCGATTAAAACAAAGTCTGGTCTTACCTCTAAAATTTTCTTTAACATTGATTCATATTTATTTTTTTCATTATAATGCCGTAAATATAGATTTAATTTTATAACATCCAACATACCATAAAGTGATATTGGATGATTTATTTTTTTAAATCGCTTAACTTCTAATAAATCAATTTGTTCACGCACGCTCTCTGAAAGATATGGCTTGATCAAACTGATATAAGATAAAGCCACGCATGGCAACTCAGATTTTGATTGCAATTTCCAAATTTCATGATAATCCTGAAGATTAAACTCACAATTCTTCTTAGATTCCAGTATTGTTAGTACCTTTGATTTTAACAGAAATAATTGTTGATTCTCAATTCTATAAAGTTTTTGTACTAATGCTATGATAATAGAAAATGGAATAAGAGGCAAAAGCAACGGTTTGTCATACACAAAAGTAAAGAAAAAATAGTATGAAATTAGTGTTGTAAAGTACAAGAAGTAGTAAAATTTAAACAGATTCTTAGTTGTTTGACTCTCCTTATAAAACACTGCTATTCCTGGACTAAATCCCATTAGTTGGTGAAAGAGAATTCGATAGTATTTCCTAGCTCCTATAATAATCACAAATATAAAATAAAAATAAATTGGTCTTAATTTACAAAAGATTGAGGAAACTAGTAATAGCAAAGTATGTAAGCATTGAGACAAAATATAGAATAACGGTATCGCCAATACAAAGGTTAAGATGGCATGAGAGGGGGTTCCTAAGATGTCCAATTTTATAAATACTGGGCTGACACAAAATATCGTGCTTATAAGCAGTAAAATTATTAAAATTGTGTCAAAAAAATAACGCTTATTTTTCATTTAGTCTACTTTCCATTGTTAAATAATACTACTGCTAACACCAAGCCAACTTAGCACATTGCATCACCTAATCCTGTGCTACTTGCCCATAATCCTTTAATGTTTCTACTAAAATTATTCCAATCTCCCCCATCAAGATAGCTTATTTATCCTAGACAACGCCTACTGCAACAGTATAAATAAGATTCATCAGCCATCTTTTCTGGCAATCATATGGGTAGCCTAATGATATTTCTAGTTACTCAAAAATATCTAGCTATACTAGAGTTATTTCTAATCCCTAGGACACTTGTTAATCCAAATGTAACAAATTTTCACCCCTTAATAGGACTCTTTCTGGAAAAAATATAAGGTCTATCTTTATAAAAAAATCTATCATATTGGGATGGCATGCATCTGGAATTTAAACAAGCTATAAATTCATTTATAACTACTATTTGTTTAGAGGCAACAGCATCTTGTATACCGCCCTCGAAAGAACCATCTTGTAATTCCGAAATATTTTTGTTTAAATATTGTTTTGACAAATCTCTTAATGCTTCATTATCGTAAATGATTCCCAAAAATCCAACCTTATATAGTAAATAATTTAAACTTACAAAGTAATTGAATCCCATAGTATATTTTTCTTTATAAAGCAAAGGTAAAACTTTATAAAAAATATCTAAGTCAACCTTACTCTGATTCTGAAGCAAGTAGGAGTCAAGCAAATTTTCAAAAATAGCTAACAATATGATTGGTGTAAGGTTTTTGTATTCACATGTCAAGTATTCCGAGTATCGTGCAGATGATATTTCTTTTATATAACTTTTTGAAAGCAAGATTTTTTCAAATTCATCATCTATTATTAATCTTCTATTTCCAATCCAAGCGGTATTGCTACCCAAATAAGATTGTACAAATAGCAATATATAAGAAAACATGAACGTAAATACTGAAAGAGGTAGAATTCTATGCGTAAAAAAATAGACGATAATGGTAGCCAGAAGTAAAGCTATCTCTCGTGACAATCGAATTCTTTTCAGCATCTTTTTTAACAGTCCGTAAGGTTGTCCTTGGCAATACTCTTGAACTAAATTAATCGGAATGACATCTCTCACCATTTCTGGAAAGTAGAGTAAGTTTATAGGCTGAAATCTCCAGCTCCCATCGTAAGTAAATGGATATAGAACCAAATACTTAAAAGATTTTTTTCTTATAAACTTAATTATCACAATATGAATGACTGTTGCAATGAAGTATATTAAATATAAAAGTAAAACCGCCATCAATATACTTACAAAAATCCCCTTGGAATCAATCAATGGAAAATAAAATATTGCAACTAGAAGCGAATAAAGTCCCGCTAATAAATATTTCTGATCATCTTTCATTCAAAACACCTTATCATTTTCAATCCCACAGAGGACTTTCTATAAAGCAATATTTGATAAAGCAGAGTTTTAAACCCTGCTTTATTCTAGTTATATAGAAAAGTTTCTACTAATAATATACTCTGTTGTTCCATAAATAGTGAACAGCTGCAGCTGTTCCTAATGCAGCAAGTCCTATAACTATAGGATTACCTGTCATAGCTGTTAATTTAGTAGTAATTCCTGGAAAATATGCCATCGCTGTCCAATACCCCCATTTCGCAATTGTGAGAGTAGAAGGTAGTCCAGCCGCTACTCTGTTAGCTGCATTAACTCCCAGTTTATATAAAAGACCTCCAATATTACGTGCAAAGTTTTGTGCATCTCCCCCATCAAGATACATCATCTCTTCTTGCTCAAGATCAACATAATTATTTGGTAATACGAGTTCCATTAAAATTCTCCTTTTTTATTAAGCATGGTTAGGATAGTTTCCTAACAAGTGATCGTTGACTTTGTTTATAGCACTTAGTTACCTAGATAAGATATCTTTCCTTTATCTTACTTTATTTTATAGGTGACTTAATGTTTAAAACCAATTATTGCTTGAAACTTAACATTTCCAAAATCCAATCAAGATAGGTTTCTTTATCATAGACAATCCGCACTTCAACTGGCATATCCTTTTGGAGGACGACTGTCTCACTTCCATGTTTTAGAGTTAAGGTTTCTAATTCTATCATGACTTTATAAAGACTAATATTGCCTTCTTTCGTTTCTTGGGAAATCGTTCCTGAATCAATCTGTCTGACTTGTCCCTTTAGTGTTCCATATTTTTGACTATTTACACCAGTAATAGCAACATCAGCTTTTGCTCCTTTCGAAACACGAGAAATATCACTCGCAAGTACAAAAGCTTCTACATAGTAACCTTTTTCTTTCCCTGAAACTTCTGCTATCGTTTGCCCCTGCTGAATAGACATTCCTTGTTTCAAAGGTACCAAATAATGCAGAGTACCTTCATTTGGCGCTAATATACTATGAGCTTTATCTTGACCTGTTGCCACTCCAAGATTAGCCTCAAGCTCTGTAATACTTTTATTGTTGTTTGAACGAGCAGTACCTAACTCACTAACTAATTGAGCATAAATATTATAAGCCTGAGAAGTTGGATCATTATAGGTACGGTTCATATCTTTAATATTGCTTTGTTGACTATCAATCTCGCTATTCTTAGAAGTAATATTTGTTTTTAATGCTTCGATTTTTGTTGTTATTTCTAATATCTTAGTTTCTAACTTAGCTTTATCATCAGCTGATGTCGTATCTGATAAGGAAGGGGAGTCTCCTTGCTGTTGAAGTTGAAGCAATTCATTTTGTAGAACTTGCAAGTCGGCATCTAACTGATTTCTTTCAGCTGTTATTTTATTCAACTTCGTATATTCATCCTGAATCTTTGAATACTGGGTACCATTATTATAATTTTCCGAGTTTAACTGAGACAGATAGTATTCAACTTTCCCATAATATTCCTGTTCTTCACCAGAATTAGATAAATGATTGTATTTCTCATTTAATGATTGTTCAAATTTTTGAAAGATAGCTTCTTTTGCACGTAACTTCTCCAATTGTTTATTTAAAGAGCTCGCTTGTAAACCTTCTTGTCCACTTGATAACGAAATAATGACATCTCCAGCATTTACCATATCTCCTTCTGACTTATGTAAAGTAACTACCTTCCCTGAACCAATTGCTGATAGGAACTCTGTACCTGTTATAACTGAATTTCCATTCGCTTTTACAATATAGTTTTTGGGTATATAAGCTGCGCCAACCAATGCACCGCTTAAGATAATAGCAGTTGAAATAATGAGAATAAACGCAAAAGCTGGTGGTCTCTTATCAAAGAAAATACGAGAATAACGTAATTCTGATTTATTATATAATTTCATAGGCTTACAATTGGTCTAAAAATATCTACTACCATTTTTTCAGGAGAAGAATTAACATAAACTGTATAGACAATCCCATCCGTTTGAATATCATTTTCATAGACATATAGATCCAATTTAGAATACGCATACTGTAGATACTCTGGACTGTCTTCAAAACGAACATATAAACAATATGGAACAGAGATAGAATCCTGTACATCATAAATGTTACTGTACTGTTGAGCATTATGAGCTTGAATATAAAACTCAAAATCAGTCGTTATTAATCCATCATCATGAATAGTAGTACCACAACTTTTTACAATTAATGGACCAAAAATTTGTGCTTTTAACAACTGCAAATGTTGATGAAATTTATTAATTTCCTGATCTACATCTTCTACTTTTGTATCATGTAACTTTTTACAGATAACTGACTTTAGTACCAGTTTTTTATTATCTTTTACCTCTAACTTAGCCATAAGTAACCTCCTCTGTATCTAACACAGCCTGTGACTGAATTTGTTGATTCACTTGAACGCTCTGCAAACCAACCATTCTAGCATACTTTCCATTTTTCGCCATTAGTTCTTCATGAGTACCATATTCCATAATAGTCCCATTTTCTAAAAAGCATATCTTATCACATCGAAGAATTGTAGACAGCCTGTGGGCTACTACAATTGTTGTCTTATCCATTATTTTATTAAAGATTAAATCCTGAATAATCTGTTCACTAAATGAATCTAAGTTAGAGGTTGCCTCATCAAATATATACAAATCAGCTTTACTCAGTAGTGCTCTTGCAATAGCCAATCGTTGTTTCTCTCCACCCGAGAAATTTTGACCGCCTTCTTCTACAAAGGAGCCATAACGATTTTGAAGACGTTGAATCGTATCATGAATACCAACAATACGACAAACTCTCACCATATCCTCATATGTAACAGAAGGATTACCAATTTTTAGATTATCAATAATTGTCCCTGTAAAGAGTTCTATGGTCTGAGGAATGTAGGAAATTTTCTTACGTAGTTTACCATAGTCAAGATCTGATAAGTCATTTTCTCCTATACGAATTTTCCCCTCACTCGGATTTATAAATCTTAATAACAAACGAACTAGCGTACTTTTTCCTGCTCCGCTTTCTCCAACAAAAGCTATTTTTTCTCCTTGTTTAATTCGCAAATTAAAGTCCTCGATAACAGGAGGGCGTGAACCATAGGCAAATGTTACATCTTTAAATTCAATGTCATCACATAAGGTGAAGTCTCTAATACTATAATCCAAGGCAATGTCTTCACGATCTACTTCCATCAATTCTTGAAGCCGACTAACCGCAACCTGTACCTCTTGAAAGGTTAACTGCAAGCCAACTAAATTCTGAATAGGTTCTGTAAAATATTGACTTAATGTCTGAAAAACCAAGAGGTCCCCAATAGTCATTTTTCCATCAATGATAAATAAGGCGCCCACTCCCATAAATAATAACCCACCCATGGTTGAGGTCATTGAAGATATTGTAGATTGAATATTCTGCAAAACACCCTCTTTATAACCAATTTCTAAAGTATGAACAAATTTTTCTTCAATTTTGTTTAAACGTTGTTCCTCATCATGCTGAGACTTAATGGTATCAATGTTACGAATAGATTCAATTAACTGTGAATTAAGAAGTCCATTTGCTTCCATTTGTTCATGATTAATTTTTTTATAAGGCTTTTTAAAACAGTATATAAGAATGATGTTAACAATAACCATAAAAACTAATATCAGAAATAAAGATTGATTAATAGTCCAAAGGACAACCGCACTAATAACTGACAAGGTGATATCCATGACTAATGAAATAGAGACTGACGTAAACACATTCTTTATCGTCATCGCATCTTGAAATCTTGTTAAAACATCACCAACTCTACGACTTCCAAAAAAACTATAAGGAAGATGAATAATATGGTCATAATATCCCATTAAAACCGGTATATCAATTTTTCGAGATAGAAACAAAAGAACGTGCTGACGAAATGCAGATAGAAGAGTCTGTAAGAACGACACTATTCCAAATACTATCAAAAACATATACAGACTATTTTTTAAAGCATATGGAATCACCTCGTCCATGATAACTTTTGAAAAGAGACTCGATAAAATACCAATGATACTTAAAACAAAGGAAGCTAATATGACTGTACTAATCAATCCTTTTTGATTAAAAATTAACGTTCCAAATAAATCAAGAAGTCCTTTTCCCTTTAGTTTCCCTCTTTCAAAATCCGAATTTGGAACCATAAAAAGAGTAATACCTTGATAAATTTCTCCCAGTTCGTCACTTGACATCTTGCGTATGCCACTAGCAGGGTCTGCTACGTAAAATTTACTATTCCTTTTGATACTATGTAATACCACAAAATGATTTTGACCTAAATCATTCTTAACTTGAAGAATCGCAGGAAATGTTAATTTTGGAGTCAAATCTTCCAGTGCTACTCGAACAGCTTTTACTGTAAAATTCAACTTATTCAGACCTGAAACAATACCACTGACAGTCGTTCCATACATGTCTGTACCAATAATTTCCCTAATCTTCATGATTGATAGTTCCTTTTTGTAAGATAAAAGAACTGTTGAAACAACTGCCGCAGCACAATCTGACTGGTCATGTTGCATCGTACAAGGATATTTTTTTAACATAGAAATACTCAATTCTTTAGAATTCATCTAACTTTTCTTTGATGTCACCCAAACCTCAATCACTGCCCAGTAGTTCTTGAATTAGTTTATTTTCAACCGTATCATTCTTTGTTCTTGATATCTTTCCAAGCATTGTAGTACAGCAGATTTTTGTCCAAGGACTAAGCCTCCTTTAACAACTCAAGCTCCCTTACATTATATCGGCCAGCCCCATGGAAAGATTATAGCCAGACTAATCAATGATATAATACATACTAGAATACAAAATATTTTTTTATTCATACTTTTTCTCCTATCTTTATTTTCTACCTACATCATACCTCTTATTAAGCTCATTTCAAAATTACGTTAACTTTTTTCACAAATTTATTTTTACTTTCTTTTTTACTTTTTACACTGCTATGATACAATATTTTTAACAAGATTTTATTATTTGTTAACTTTTTTCACAGAAAGGAGAAAATCATGCGTTATGATTTCGGAAAGGTCTATAAAGAAATACGTGAGTCAAAGGGGCTGACCCAAGAAGAGGTCTGTGGGGGTGTTCTCTCAAGAACCAGCTTATCAAAAATCGAAAGTGGCAAGACAACCCCAAAATATGAAAATATGGAATTTCTTCTCCGTCAAATCAATATGAGTTTTGAAGAGTTTGAATATATCTGTCAACTTTATCAACCAAGTCAACGCACAGAGATTATGCAAACCTATCTCAATATGCGTTCCATTATCGGGACCAGCGATCTTGTCAATTTATTTCAAAAATGCCAAGACTACCTCAAGACCCACCACGATCTCCCTATAGAAGAAATCAGAGATATGCTTGAAGTTGTCATTTATATCCGTCAACACGGGGCAGGTGAACTATCAGATCACGCAGAACAGGTTGTCAAAAAACTTTGGAGAAAAATTGAAAAACAAGATACATGGTATGAGAGTGATCTAAAAATCCTCAATACCATTCTTTTCAGTTTTCCCATTGAATACCTCCATCTCATCACTGGAAAAATATTGCAACGCCTAGAAGTCTATAAAAACTATCAACATTTATATGACTTGCGAATAGCAATCCTGCTCAACCTTTCCACACTCTATCTATACAATCAAGATAAAAACATGTGTAAGCAAATCTGCTACACTTTACTAGAGGACGCCAAGAATAAGAAAAGCTACGACAGGCTGGCTATCTGCTATGTCCGTATTGGGATTTGTACAGACGATTCTAAACTTATCCAAAAAGGGTTCTCCCTTCTGGAGCTAACCGAGGAAACTTCTATGCTGTCTCATCTCAAAAAAGAAGTAGAGATCTATTACCAAGCGAAGGAAAGATAAAAAAGCCGAGGGATTTCCTCGACTCTTTACATATTATTTGTTCGTTAGTTCTTAATACCAGCCATTGTTAAGCCAGAAGTTTTTAGCAGCAGTCCATGAACCGTAACGTCCTGCAACGTAGGCATCTGCTACACGTTCTTGGTTTTCAGCTGAGTAGTCACCGTTCAGGTATGAATCTGTTAATTGGTAACGTCCGATATAACGTCCATTTGTAGCTGTATAGCTACCACCTGATTCTTTTTGAGCGATCCATTCTTTGGCTTCTGCTTCAGATCCGCTTACAGTTGAAACAACTGTTTCACTTACTACTGGAGCTGAAACAGTTTCATCTTGAGCGGCTGGTGCCGCATAAGTAGCTGGCGCTGGTGTTGCAACAGGCGCTACAGGGCCATCGATAACCAACTCTTGACCAACATAAATCAAATGAATGTTATCAATGTGGTTGTTTTCTGCCAATTTTTCAACTGTTGTGTTGTGAGTTTCAGCGATTTCTGAAAGTGTATCACCTTCTTTAACAGTGTAAGTTGATGATTCTTGAGCAGATACAAATGATGGAGCAAATACTGCAAACAAGGCAGCTACTCCTGCAAGAGTTGCTTTAATCTTTTTAGTTATTGATTTCATATTCGAAAATTCTCCTTCTTTCTATAGTTCTATCATACCCTTTAAATATTACCGTTTCTTGACACTTTTATGTAGAAATATTACAAAATTATTTTTTATTTCCCTAGATAAGGTGTTTTTTGTCATAAAAGATACTATTTTTATGCTATTTGAGGTATTAGAAAGGTTTTCATCCACAATTAAAGTCAAGACCCTCATTCTTTGATATAATAGAGATAAGAATTTTTATAAGGGGAAACTGATGAAATCACTTCGTTTTCAATCTGTCTTTGATATCATCGGACCAGTTATGATTGGCCCATCTAGTAGCCATACCGCTGGTGCTGTTCGTATTGGGAAGATTGTCTCTTCCATTTTTGATGATACTCCGACAGAAGTTGAATTCCAACTTTTTAACTCATTTGCCAAGACCTATCGTGGTCACGGAACAGACCTAGCCCTTGTTGCAGGTATTTTAGGCATGGATACAGATGATCCTGAAATTCCAAACAGTCTGGAGATTGCCCACAAGCGTGGTATCAAGATTGTCTGGACCATTCAGAAAGACAGCAATGCCCCTCACCCCAACACCACTAAAATTACCGTCAAAAATGTCCACAAGACCATCAGCGTGACTGGTATTTCTATCGGTGGAGGAAATATTCAGGTAACCGAACTCAATGGTTTTGCCGTCTCTCTCAATATGAATACACCGACTATCATCATCGTTCATCAAGATATTCCAGGCATGATTGCTCTTGTAACAGAGGCGCTTTCCCGCTATGGTATCAATATCGCCCAGATGAATGTCACTCGTGAAAAAGCTGGTGAAAAAGCCATTATGATTATCGAAGTTGACAGTCGCAACTGTGATGAGGCTATCGAAGAAATTCGAAAAATCCCTCATCTCCACAATGTCAATTTCTTTAAATAGGAGGAAGCATGTTTTATTCTATCAAAGAATTGGTCGAGCAAGCAGATCTGGACTTTCAAGGAAATGTCGCAGAACTCATGATTACAACAGAGTTTGAATTGACCGGTCGCGAACGTGAAGAAGTCTTCCTTCTCATGGAACGCAATCTGGAAGTTATGAAAGCCTCTGTCCAACTTGGCCTCAATGAAAATAAATCTCGTAGTGGCCTGACAGGTGGAGATGCTGCCAAATTGGATCACTACATCAAAAACGAAAAAACTTTATCAGATTACACGATTCTCTCTGCTGCCCGAAATGCTATCGCAGTCAATGAACACAATGCTAAAATGGGCTTGGTCTGCGCTACTCCTACCGCAGGAAGTGCCGGTTGTCTCCCTTCCGTTCTCACTGCTGCTATTGAAAAATTAGACCTCAGCCACGAGCAACAATTGGATTTCCTCTTTGCTGCTGGTGCCTTTGGACTAGTCATCGCAAACAATGCCTCCATCTCAGGTGCTGAGGGCGGGTGTCAAGCTGAAGTTGGTTCAGCCTCTGCTATGAGTGCTGCCGCCTTGACTCTGGCTGCAGGTGGAACACCTTATCAGGCCAGTCAAGCTATTGCCTTTGTCATTAAAAATATGCTAGGCCTCATCTGTGACCCTGTTGCAGGTTTGGTCGAAGTTCCCTGTGTCAAACGTAATGCCATGGGAGCTAGCTTTGCTTTCATCGCAGCAGACATGGCCTTGGCAGGTATTGAATCTAAAATCCCTGTGGATGAAGTGATCGATGCCATGTACCAAGTAGGAGCAAGCATGCCAACTGCCTTTCGTGAAACAGCTGAAGGTGGACTCGCTACCACCCCTACTGGTCGTCGCCTCCAAAAAGAAATTTTCGGAGAATAAGCTTATCAAATAGGAGAAACCATGACCTCTATCACAGCGATTTTTTTCGATTTGGATGGAACCCTCGTTGATAGTTCTATCGGGATTCACAATGCCTTTACCTATACCTTTAAAGAGCTGGGGGTACCTAGCCCTGATGCCAAAACTATTCGTGGTTTTATGGGACCACCTCTTGAAAGTAGTTTTGCGACCTGCCTGTCCAAAGACCAAATTTCTGAAGCCGTGCAGATATATCGTTCTTACTATAAGGCAAAAGGCATCTATGAAACTCAACTCTTTCCTCAGATTATAGACTTGCTTGAGGAGTTATCGAGCAGTTATCCACTCTACATCACCACGACAAAGAATACATCTACTGCTCAAGACATGGCAAAAAACTTGGAAATCCATCATTTCTTTGATGGCATTTATGGTTCTAGCCCTGAAGCACCCCATAAGGCAGATGTCATTCACCAAGCCTTGCAGGCACATCAACTAGCACCAGAACAAGCCATCATCATCGGAGATACCAAGTTTGATATGCTGGGAGCTCGAGAAACAGGTATTCAGAAATTGGCCATCACTTGGGGATTTGGAGAGCAAGCAGATCTACTAAACTATCAACCTGATTATATCGCTCACAAACCCTTAGAAGTTTTGGCGTATTTTCAATAGCATAGACTGGGTAACAACTCCATTTCAGAAGAAAATGAAGTAATACTCAATGAAAATCAAAGAGCAAACTAGGAAACTAGCTGCGGGCTGCTCAAAACACTGTTTTAAGGTTGTAGATGGAACTGACGAAGTCAGCTCAAAACACTGTTTTAAGGTTGTGGATGGAACTGACGAAGTCAGTAACTATACGCACGGCAAGGCGACGTTGACGTGGTTTGAAGAGATTTTCGAAGAGTATAAGTCTCTACATAACAAAACGCATATTACCAAGGTTCAAAACTTGATAATATGCGTTTTTCTTTTTTATTCAACGTGGGTTGTTTGATTGGCAAAGGCGATAATAGCTTGCTTCAACTCATCTCCGCTGAGAGTGCAGAATTCTTCAATCTTTTGATTGATGGCTTCTAGAGGCATGACATTGACCTTACCAACGAAAATCTTATCCATAACTTGGTTATCAACAAGTTCGGTTGATACCAAGAGTTCTTCGTAAAGTTTTTCACCTGGGCGGATTCCAACTTCAACGATTGGAATTTCGCTTTCGGTGTGCCCACTTAGAAGGACCATTTTCTTGGCCAAGTCATAGATTTTGACTGGTTTGCCCATATCAAGGATAAAGACTTCCCCATCCTTGGCATAAGCACCAGCATGGATAACCAAACGGCTAGCTTCTGGAATAGTCATAAAGTAACGGGTCATGCGGAAGTCTGTCACCGTTACAGGACCACCTTCAGCAATCTGGCGTTCAAAGACTGGAATGACACTACCACGGCTACCAAGAACATTTCCAAAACGAACTGCACAGTAGGTCGATTGGCTACGTTGGTTAAAACCAGTGACAATCAACTCAGCCACGCGCTTGGTTGCTCCCATAACATTTGGTGGATTAACCGCCTTATCTGTCGAAATCATAACCATCTTAGGTACTTTGGCTTCATCAACAGCTCTAGCAACATTGTAAGTTCCGCGGATATTGTTCTTGAAGGCTTCTTTTGGATTGCGCTCCATCATAGGAACGTGCTTGTGGGCAGCCGCATGATAAACAATAGCTGGCTTGTACTGCTCAAAGACTTGCAAGAGACGGTCATAGTCTTGAATATCGGCAATCACTGGCACATAATCAATCCCTTGGAACTTGCGAATCAATTCATGATAAACAAGGTAGATTGAGTTTTCCCCATGACCGAGCAAGACAATGCGTTCAGGATTGAAGCGACTAACTTGACGACAGATTTCAGAACCGATTGAACCTCCAGCTCCTGTGACTAAGATGGTCTTACCTGTCAGTTCTGCACCCAGACGCGATTCGTCAAGACGAATTTCCTGACGACCCAAAAGGTCTGTGATATCAATCTTCTGGAAGCCTCCACCTGCTGGGTGAAGTCCTTGAACAACCGTTTCAACATTAGGCATCTTGTAACATTTGACATCCAGCTTATTACACATCTGCAAGATACGCTCATATTCTGACGGGTCAAGCGACGGAATTGCAACGATAATTCGCTCGATTTGATGGCGTTTGGCTAATTCAGGCAGATTGTCATAAGAGCCTAAAACAGGGATACCACCAAGTTTTTGACCCTTTTTCTTAGCATCCTTATCCAAAATACCAACAAGTTCCAAATCACTGGTTGGGTGTTGGTAACTGTTCATAAAGAGGGCTCCGCCATCACCAGCACCAATCAAGAAGGTTCGACGGTGTTCTCCATCGCCACTTCCTTTTTTGCGTCTAGAGTAGATTAACTGCCAAGTAATCCGTGGCAATAAAATCAAGAAGGTACTCAACAAGATAAAGAGAATGATGAAACGGATGGAGAAGAGTGGCAAGAAGGCATAGCAGATTCCATAAGACAAAACACTGCTGGCAGTCACACCAAAAAAGATTTTCATGAAATCCGTAATCTTGCTGTAACGACTAATACTAGCATTCAACCCCCAAAAACCAATCATCAATTGATAGAACAGAAAGGCCAAACTCGTATAGATAATGTAGTCAACAGGTGCTGGATTAATCAGCCCATAAAATAAAATATAAGATACAATGATCGAAACCACCATACTGAAAATATCAAATATTCCCCAGAAAACCTGCTTTTGTTGTTTATTTAAAATTTCCACCAGATCAATCACATAATCTGTTAGTTTTTTATTCATGTCAATCTACTCCTCCTTAAAAGAGTTTTACTATATTGTTATTGTAGCACATTTTAATTTATTTGGCTTATTTTTCCAAATAAATTACTGTTCCCTTGTACTCTTTCTTCCATTTAAATCCTCTAATTAAACCTACAATCGTTCCAAGGCCATAAGCAAAGTGAATGGAAAATAAAAGAAAGGGCATCACAATTAGAAATCCATTTTTATGTTTTAATAAAGTCAGCAAAGTGAGTAGTGATAAAAGTAAAAAATAGGCGCCTAATAGTAAAGTTATGAATACGAATGTGATCGGTAACAATGCTAGACTAAACACAAGACTCAAAACAAATAAACAAGGAACATAGTGAAATAATGATAAACACTTAAACTGAACATGACTTGTCAAGCCAATCCACAAACCATTTGAATACTTTTGATGCAGCATTTTCTTGAATGTTGGTCGAATATACTGATAAGATAGAATACTTGGGCTATAGCGGATTTTATAACCATGTTCTCGAATTCTATAATGAATATCATTATCTTCAGTTCGGCCAAGTTGCTCATTTACTAAACCAACCTTCTGGAAAACCTCTCGTTTATACATCCCATGAAAAATAGAAGAAACATATCTATCCTCGGCACTATTTCGATAATTGGCAATGCTACTGCCAAACATATTTTCCTCAACAAGATGCAAGGTCTCTGCCCATTTTCCTTTTCCTTCGACAATCGTCGGTCTAGGCCCCCCACAGACAAATTCACCTTGTTGAATAATAGCCACATTGTTCATTACAAAAGTCTCAGTAACTTTTGAATGAGCATCAATTTTTAAAATAAGGTCCCCTACAGAATGTTTAACTCCCAGGTTAAAACCACTAGCTTGATTTTTCTTAGGATTGTTATACAATCTAATTGAGTTAAACTCTGTATCTTCCTTTATCAATTGCTGAATGATAGCTGTGGTCCCATCTGTGGACATAGCATTTATAAATAGAATTTCAATATTCTCTTTAGGATAGGTTTGATTTTTTAAGTCTTCAATTAGACCAGGCAGATATTTTTCTTCATTGTATGCACTGATTACAATGGATACGAGAAGACTTTTAACATTTTGAGTCACTACTACTCTCCTGAATTTTTCCTTCCACCATTCTATCATAATTTTCAAGACTTTCCCATTTTTATCTTGAAAGCCAGAAACCTTACTTGACATTATAGTGAAAAAGCCTTAAAATAAGCTGTTATTAAAATCAGCTATAAGAGGTATTATATGAAAAAGCAATCACTCTTTTTTGTTCCAGGTATTATCCTGATTGGTGTTTCCTTGCGAACTCCTTTTACTGTTTTACCCATTATTTTGGGAAATATTTCGCAAGGTCTAGAGGTAGAAGTTAGTTCGCTTGGTGTCTTGACCAGCCTGCCTCTCCTTATGTTTACCCTCTTTTCACCATTTTCTACCCGACTGGCTCAGAAAATCGGCTTGGAGCATCTCTTCACCTACAGCCTCTTCTTCTTGACCATCGGCTCACTTATTCGACTAATCAATCTGCCCCTGCTCTATCTAGGAACCTTGATGGTTGGGGCAAGTGTCGCAGTCATCAATGTCCTGCTTCCTAGTCTTATCCAAGCCAATCAACCAAAGAAAATTGGTTTTCTGACCACCTTATATGTAACCTCTATGGGGATTGCAACGGCTCTGGCTTCCTATCTAGCTGTGCCCATTACACAAGCCAGTTCTTGGAAAGGACTTATCCTCCTCCTCACGTTACTCTGTCTAGCAACTTTTTTGGTCTGGCTCCCAAATCACCGCTATAATCATAGACTAGCTCCACAAACCAAACAAAAAAGTCAAATAAAGGTCATGCGTAATAAACAGGTTTGGGCAATTATTATCTTTTCAGGTTTTCAATCCTTGATCTTTTACACCGTCATGACCTGGTTACCTACCATGTCTATCCATGCAGGTCTATCCAGTCACGAAGCTGGCTTGCTGACTTCTATCTTCTCTCTGATTAGCATTCCTTTCTCAATGACCATCCCAAGCCTGACAACCAGTTTATCTACTCGCAACCGTCAGCTCATGCTCACTCTGGTTTCACTAGCTGGTGTGGTCGGCATTGCCATGCTCTTTTTCCCAGTCGGTAATTTCTTTTACTGGCTTGCCATCCATCTCCTCATCGGAACCGCAACAAGCGCCCTCTTCCCTTATCTCATGGTCAACTTTTCACTCAAGACAAGCGCCCCTGAAAAGACAGCCCAATTGTCTGGTTTATCTCAAACAGGAGGCTATATCCTAGCAGCTTTTGGTCCAACCCTCTTTGGTTACAGTTTTGACCTGTTCCACTCTTGGGTACCAGCTGTAGCTGCCCTCTTACTCGTCGATATTCTGATGACTGTAGCCCTCTTTACAGTGGACAGAGCGGATAAGATCCTTTAAACTTCTAGTTTTAGCTAGAAGTTTTTTATATATAAAAATTTTACACATTTCTCTTGACAGGGCTTTCTTTTAGATGTACAATGTATGTGTAGAAAAATTATATATAAAAATCTTACACATTAGAAAAGGAGGTTTCCCATGTACTTTCCAACATCCTCTGCCTTGATTGAATTTCTCATCTTGGCCGTACTGGAAAAAGGGGATTCTTATGGTTATGAGATTAGCCAAACCATTAAGCTGATCGCTAATATCAAAGAATCCACACTCTATCCCATTCTCAAAAAATTGGAAGGCAATAGCTTTCTGACAACCTATTCTAGAGAGTTCCAAGGTCGCATGCGCAAATACTACTCCTTGACAAATGGTGGTATAGAACAGCTCGTGACCCTAAAAGATGAATGGGCACTCTATACAGACACCATTAATGGCATCATAGAAGGGAGTATCCGCCATGACAAGAACTGAATACCTGACTCAGCTAGAACTCTATCTCAAAAAACTGCCTCAGGCTGACCAAATTGAAGCCATGGACTATTTCAGGGAACTCTTTGACGATGCTGGAGTCGAAGGAGAAGAAGAACTCATTGCCAGTTTGGGAACTCCCAAAGAAGCAGCCCACGAAGTTCTATCCAATCTTCTCGATAAAAAAATCAATGAGGCACCCGCTCAAAAAAATAACCGACAAATTTTACATATCGCCTTGTTAGCTCTCCTTGCAGCACCTATCGGCATTCCTCTGGGAATCGCCATCCTCGTGACCCTGTTCGCAATCCTTGTGGCCGCTTTGACTGTCATTCTGGCTTTCTTTGCGATTTCCATACTTGGTATCATTGGCGGATTCCTATTTTTAGTTGAAAGTTTCACTGTCTTAGCCCAAGCCAAACCAGCCTTTATCTTGATTTTCGGTTCTGGTTTACTGGCTATCGGTGCTTCTTCACTAGTTTTACTAGGCATTTCCTATGTAGCTCGTTTCTTCGGTCTACTCATTGTTCGCTTGGTGCAATTTGTTCTTAAAAAAGGAAAGAGAGGTGACCAGCATGCGTAAATTGACAAAAGGATTTCTCATTTTTGGTGTGGTGACTACCGTTATCGGCTTTATCCTGCTCTTTGTAGGCATCCAATCTGACGGAATCAAGAGCCTACTTTCCATGTCCAAAGAACCTGTCTATGATAGCCGTACGGAAGAGCTAACCTTTGGCAAGGAAGTCGAAAATCTAGAGATTACTCTCCATCAACACGCACTGACCATCACAGACTCTTTCGATGATCAAATCCACATTTCTTACCATCCATCACTTTCTGCTCACCATGATCTTATCACCAATCAGAACGATAGAACTCTGAGTCTCACTGATAAGAAACTGTCTGAAAGTCCATTTATCTCTTCTGGAATTGATGGGATTCTCCATATTGTAAGTAGTTCATCTAATCGTTTTAATGATGTCATCATCAGACTGCCAAAAGGGAGAACTCTAAAAGGGATCAACATCTCAAGCAATCGTGGACAAACCACCATCATAAATGCTAGCCTTGAAAATGCGACCCTCAATACAAACAGCTATATCCTCCGAATTGAAGGAAGTCGTATCAAAAACAGTAAACTCACAACGCCCAATATCGTTAATATCTTTGATACAGATATTACAGATAGTCAGCTAGAGTCAACAGAGAATCACTTCCACGCTGAAAATATCCAAGTTCATGGTAAGGTTGAACTGACTGCCAAAGATTATCTCAGAATCATCCTAGACCAGAAAGAAAACCAACGAATTAACTGGGACATCTCAAGTAACTACGGTTCTATCTTCCAATTCACAAGGGAAGAGCCTGAATCAAGAGGCACGGAATTAAGCAACCCTTACAAAACTGAAAAAACCGATGTCAAGGATCAACTCATTGCGAGATCTGATGATGATATTGAACTAATATCCACACCAATCAGACGTTGACAAAAACGCTTACATCTGCTACTATGGAAACATATTTATCTAACTAAAAGGAGGTTCTACCATGAAACAAGAATGGTTTGAAAGTAATGATTTTGTAAAAACAACAAGCAAGAACAAGCCTGAAGAGCAAGCTCAAGAGCTTGCAGACAAGGCTGAAGAAACGATAGCCGATCTCGATACACCAATTGAAAAAAATACTCAGTTAGAGGAGGAAGTCTCTCAAACTGCAGTCGAATTGGAAAGCCAGCAAGAAGAGACAATTGAAACTCCTGAAGACGGTGAAGCGAGAACAGAAATAAAAGAAAAGAAGGCATCTAATTCTAGTGAAGAAGAGCCAGACCTTTCTAAAGAAACAGAAAAAGTCACTATAGCTGAAGAGAGCCAAGAAGCTCTTCCTCAGCAAAAAGCAACCACGAAAGAGCCTCTTCTTCTCAGTAAATCTTTAGAAAGTCCTTATATCCCCGACCAAGCTCCAAAATCTAGGGATAAATGGAAAGAGCAAGTGCTTGATTTTTGGTCTTGGCTAGTGGAAGCAATCAAATCTCCTACAAGCAAGCTTGAAACAAGTAGCACACACAGCTACACAGCCTTTCTCTTGCTCATTCTATTTTCTTCATCTTCCTTTTTCTTTAGTATCTACCACATCAAACATGCTTACTATGGACATATAGCAACCATAAACAGCCACTTCCCTGAGCAACTAGCACCTTTAACTCTCTTTTCTATCATCTCTATCCTAGTAGCAACAACACTCTTCTTCTTTTCATTCCTCTTGGGTAGTTTCGTTGTGAGACGATTTATCTACCAAGACAAGAACTGGACGCTGGAAAAGATTCTCCAACAATATAGTCAACTCTTGGCAATTCCAATCTTCCTAACTGCCATTGCTAGTTTCTTTGCCTTCTTTGATAGCCTACGATTTTCAGCCCTTTTGTGTGTGATTAGCATTGGAATCATTCTGCTTGCTAGCCTCCATATCATTACGAGACCTAGTCAAGCAAGTGAAAGCGACTCCTTCTATCAATTATTCTTGTCTGTCCTTGTGAACGGAGTCATTATCCTCCTCTTCTTTGTAGCTGAAGTGGCACTGATTGGAGATTATCTTCGTATCTTAGCCTTTCTTTAAACTTCATACTCTTCGAAAATCTCTTCAAACCACGTCAGCTTCGCCTTACCGTAGATATATGTTCCTGACTTTGTCAGTNNTTTGATTTTCATTGAGTAGCAATCCTGTCTTTCATGGCAGGATTTTTCTATGCCAAAAAAGCAAGTCGATTGACCTGCTTCTGCTTTACTTTTCTTGTGCTAATGCTTTAAAATATTTGTCTAAGATGGGTTGTACTTCTAATTGATTGGCGTCTAGTTGGTGGTAAGATGCTGATGGTAGTGACTCTAGGAATTTTGCATAGTCCAAGCGAGCAATGGCTTCATAGTTTTCTGGTTTAGAGCCATCTCCTGTGATTTGAACCAAGTCAATCTCCCACTGCACTTCCTTATCCACCAATTGCTCAATATAAGCTGCAGGCACAAATGGTTCTTCCGGTAAAACAGTCTTGACTCCTTGAGCCAGATGGTAAACACCGTGCACTTGGCCTTCTCCATCCTGATAGAAGGAAACTCTTGCAAAGTAAGCATCGGTCTCTTGAACCGCACGCACACGCGCTTCAAACTGAGCCAAACCATCTTCCTCTAAAAAGCTTTTCAAGTCCTCATGACTAAAGAAAATAGGATTAAAAATTCCTTGGCAAATCGTAAAACGAACTGCATTATCTGTCAGATGGGCTTGAATACTTGCTTGGAAATAAGCTTCAAAATCAAAACCATCTAGCCCTTCAATATCAGTCCCTGTATAAGCAAGCAAAGCATCTAAAAATGACTTGATGATCTCCCAGTCTGTCTTCGTGAGTAGGTCAGGAAGATCGACACGGTAAGCCTTTTGACCATCAGCATAACTGACTTTAAAAAGAAATTGTGATTGCCCCACTATCGCACACTCGATATACTCGAGACGGTTAAGAGGCTGACGGAGATAGACAGCATCATAGCTATGTGACTCCAAACCATCTACCAAGGCCAAGATGGACTTGGCAGTCAAAATTTCCTGTTCTCCTAAAATGCTCTGTTTATTTGGAATAAAAATTGTTTTCTCCATAACTGGACTCCTTTGAAATCGTTTACATACAGTATACCTTATTTTTCTGAAAGATACAAAAACAAACTTTATACTCTTCGAAAATCTCTTCAAACCGCGTCAGCTTCGCCTTGCCGTAGATATATGTAACTGACTTCGTCAGTCNNTTTTCATTGAGTATTAGATTTTTGAGTAAAAAGCATAGAAAAACAGCCCCTGAGGACTGTTTGATCTTATACAGTAGCTGCCTGATCCAAGCTTTCACCGATAGCGGCTAGGCGCTCGATCACTTCAGCTTGTGTCAATTCATTTTTTGAAACATAGCGGTTACGTGGGTGAACACGGCACTCGTGTGAGCATCCACGAAGGTACTTGTCTTCATTTTCTTCTGATGTCAAGATACGACGGTTACAGAAGGGATTTCCACAGTTGACATAACGTTCACATGGTGTTCCATCAAACCAGTCTTTCCCTACGATGGTTGGGTTGACATGGTTGACATCAACGGCGATACGCTCGTCAAAGACGTACATTTTCCCATCCCAAAGCTCACCTTGAACTTCTGGGTCTTTACCGTAAGTTGCAATTCCTCCGTGCAATTGGCCGACATCTTTGTAGCCTTCACGGACCATCCAGCCTGAGAATTTCTCACAGCGAACGCCACCTGTACAGTAAACCACGACGCGCTTGTCCATGAATTTTTCCTTGTTATCACGGACCCATTGTGGCAACTCACGGAAGTTGCGGATGTCTGGACGGATAGCCCCACGGAAGTGTCCTAGGTCGTACTCATAATCGTTACGTGTGTCAAGGACAACTGTATCTTTATCAAGAAGGGCTTCTTTGAACTCTTTTGGAGACAAGTAAGCACCTGTTGTTTCAAGTGGGTTGATGTCATTGTCAAAGTCGTTGTCTTCCAAACCAAGGTGGACAATCTCTTTCTTGTAGCGAACAAACATCTTCTTGAAGGCTTGTTCACTTTCTTCGTCAATCTTGAACCAGAGGTCCTCCATGCCTGGGAGGCTGTGAACGTAGTCCATGTATTTTTGAGTTGTTTCATAGTCACCTGAAACTGTTCCGTTAATTCCCTCGTCAGCGACTAGGATACGGCCTTTAAGGCCGATTGATTTACAGAAAGCCAAGTGGTCTGCAGCAAATTGCTCTGCATTTTCAATTGGAGTGTAAAGGTAGTAAAGTAAGACACGAATATCTTTTGCCATAAGATTTGTTCTCTTTTCTATTCTTAAATTTTCTAAATTTTTTATTTATCCATACCAGTATACCTGCTTGAGAAAACGAATGCAATTTATTTGACTGGAAATTGTAGAGGGTTATCGAAATTTCCTGAATGGTTATACTCTTCGAAAATCTCTTCAAACTACGTCAGCTTCACCTTGCCGTAGGTATATGATACTGACTCTGTCAGTTCTAT